>CAZBKA010000001.1:0-30093 GCA_964492365.1 uncultured Pirellulales bacterium
TCCAAGCATTCTACCGAGTTCGCCGTCAAGTTTATTGAATACGGGTTCACCGAGACCAGTTGGTGTTCCTGTTACGACGACTTCAACTATGCCTCCAGAGGAATCACCTGTAGCGCTTATCTTATTGGAAGCATCTACCATTGCCGAGGCAGCGTCTAGATCAGGACAGCAGAGTATATGATCGACGCCATATTTTTCCCTGATAGCAGATGGTGTAATTTTCGGAGTTTTTTCACGAATAGCGTCGATCTCTTTTTCAATTTCAGCCAGTACGGCTGTTTTTTCGAGGAACCGCATTTCAGGTGTGATTCTTCCTTTTATGTAAACTTCCTGATAGAAGGGGTCGCAGTCACATTTCATTTTTTTATAGTTTTGTGTGTACTGAAATACCTTGAGGTAATCGACATCCGGACATTTGACACCGGCAAGTTCCTTGACATATGAAAATACATTTATGCCACAAGCTTTCAAAACTTTTTTTGCAATATAACCAGCAGCGACGATAGTGGAAGTATATCTTCCGCTGAAAAAACCTGCACCGATTGAGTCGTCATCCGGACCATACTTTATGAATGAAGCATAGGATGCATGGCCTGGTCTTGGGGTTCGGTTTGTGTCCTGATATTGTTTGATGTGTATAAAATGCCTATCGAGGTTTGGTATTAATATTGAAAGTGGAGTTCCATTTGTGTGGTTTTTATTGCCTGCACCTTCGACAGTATCAGCGGCGTTAATACCGGAATAAATTACTGGTAAATCCGGTTCCTTACGAGGGCTGGAAAGTTCGTCAGTTCCTGGTTTTCTCAAAAGCAGATCGCCATAAATTTCCTGCTCGGTAATCATCATTCCCGGAGGATTGCCCTGAACAACAACGGTAAGTCCATCCTGGTAGGACCCACCCGCTACTGTCACCTGAAAACATTTTCCAAAATGGCAGCCTATCATTTGTTTCTCCTATAAATAAATTCTACTGTAATTCTATTTTTGCACCAATACTCATCATTAACTGTACATAATTGGGGAAGGTGACATTCATTGCCTCTGCGGTGTCTATAACAGAGGTTCCTTCCATTGCCATAGCGGCAATTGAAAGTGCCATAACTATCCTGTGGTCGCCGTATCCCATTAAAGCAGCAGGTTTTGCTTTACCGCCTTGTATTATAATACCATCGGGCAATTCTTCAGCAATAATTCCGAGCTTTTTCAATTCTTTGGCCATACAGCTTATGCGGTCAGTTTCTTTTTTTCTTGCCTGGGGTACATTATAAAGCGTTGTTTTTCCCTGAGCAAATGCTGCGGTAACGGCCATTGCCGGTAAAGCGTCTGGTGTGCGGTTCATATCGATTTGTGTGCCTTTAAGCGGAGCTGATTTGACAACCACAGTATGATTGTCGATATGAATATCAGCCCCCATTGCTTCGAGATAGTCGGCAACAGCTTTGTCTGGCTGAGAATCAGTAAAATCCAGACCAGTGAGAGTCACTTCGTCGCCGATCAGAGCGGCAGCACATAAAAAAAATGTTGCAGATGAAAAATCTGCCGGCACGGATGATTCAAAGCTTTTATAATTCTGATTGCCCGGTATAATAAATTTTTTCATATTATCATTGTTGTATTTTATTCCCTGCTTATCCAACCAGTCTAAAGTCATCTGCACATAATCCGGTTCATTGAGCAGAGTTACATTTATTTGGCTATCACCATTTGCCAGGGGGCAACACAGCAGCAGACTCGAAAGATACTGACTGGTAATGCATTCTATATTTGTTTGTCCACCTTTTAGTGTGCCTGTTATTTCAATCGGAGCTTTGCCATTGTTTTTTACGGAGACGGCGCCAGCGCCAAGGTTTTTGAGACTTTCAAGCAGTGGGGCAATTGGTCTGGATTGAATTTGTTCATCGCCTGTGAAGGTTATTTTATTGTTATTTCTGGAAAGTGCAGCTGAACCTGCGGCGATTCTAAGGGTAGTACCTGAATTTCCAACGTCTATAATATCGGCAGGGGTATTGATATTTCCACCGGTGCCAGTGACTTTCCAGCAGGAGCTGTCGGTAGAGTCTATATCTGCACCTAAAGCCCTGTAGCATTTTACAGCGGAGAGAGTGTCGCTGGAAATCAGCGGATTTATTATTCTGCTTTGACCTTTAGCCAATGAGGCAACTGCCACCGCACGTATTGTGTGTGACTTCGAAGCTGGGATAAGGACATTTCCTTTTAACCGGGATTTTCTGGCTTTTAACAGCATACGTATAACTTCTCATACATTAGCTTAACAATCAATTATATAACGTTCCGGTGTTTCTTTATATCAGAACGAGACTAAAATTCAAAGAACTTTTTAGCTAATTTAGAGAGTTAGACTGTTTAAATGTTATTGAGAAAAGAGAAATTATCAGAAAAATATGAAGATTTGACGTTAAAAATTATGTTTGCGTTATTTTGTTCAGCAGTGGTATAATTGCTAACCAGTAAGAAACATGTCTTTTGTTTTATATTTTGAAAGGATTTGAAATGGACAAAGCTAAAAAAATTACATTGTGTGTGCTGCTCGTTACAAGTCTGTTTGTTTTTTCCGGTTGCGGCAAGAAAAAGGCAGATCCCAATAAGCCAGTTGACCAGGTCAAAGCAGAGGCTGCGAAAATGGATGCAAAGGAACTGCAGCAAATGGTTAACAGTTATACAGAAGCTCTGGCTGGGAAAAAAACCGAAGTTGAAAAGATCGTGACAGAACTGAAAAAAGTTCCATTAACTGAAATGGCAGGTGAAAAAGCCAAGAGTTTTACGGCAAATATTGATAGTGTAAATAAATCGATAGCTGCGCTTAACGAGAGAATGAAAATATATTCAGATGCGCTAGCAGAAAAGAGTGCCGGACTTAAAACTAATTAAGTGGATAGGAGGTTTTGAAGATGGGGCTTATTAAAAGAATTTTTAAATTTGGTTTGTTTGGGACATTATTAATAATCATTGCAGTTGTCCTGGCGATCTGGATGATAGGAGAAAATCTGGTCAAAGTTGGTGTTGAAACGGCTGCCACAAAAACGCTCGGTGTCGATGTCAGTGTTAAGGATATTGATATTTCTATTTTTAAAGGGCAGCTCGGTATGCAGGGGTTGGTAGTATGCAATCCGTCAGGGTATGACCTTAAAAATCTTCTGGAACTTAATAAAGGGAACATTCAGGTAACGCTGAAATCTTTGATGCAGGATACGGTAAAGATTGATGAAATCAAGCTTGACGGTATTAATCTTGTGTTAGAGCAGAAGGGTATGACGAATAATCTGCAGGAGATTCTGAATAATCTGAAGACAGAAACCCAACCACAGCCAGTTGAAAAAGGTGAGAAAAAGGGTAAGAATCTTGAAATAACCAATCTCGAAATAACGAATGTCAAAGTTTCGGTTAAGCTTATTCCGATACCTGGGCAAACCCAAACGGTTGACCTGACTCTTTCACCTATTAAAATGCAGAATCTTGGTACAGACCAGAAGATGGATACAGGTGTTCTTGCCAGTAAGATACTCGTTGCTATAACAGAAGGCATAGCAAAAGAAGGTGCCGGTGTGCTGCCAGCAGGTATGGTCAGTGGTCTTTCTGACGCAATGAAATCAGGCACAGCTGTTATCGAGAAAGGTAAAGAGCTTTTAGAAACCGGTAAAGAAACCGGTAAGGAAATTACAGAAGGCCTTAAAGGTATTTTCCAAAAGAAAGAGTAGCATATATTTTAATGAATATTCTTGGATTGGAACCTTACTATGGCGGAAGTCATAAAGCATTTCTCGATGGCTGGATAGAAAGAAGCAATCACAACTGGAAGGTTCTTACCCTTGAGCCTTACAAGTGGAAGTGGCGGATGAGACATTCTGCAGTCACTTTTTCGGATCGGGTCAGGAGCCTTTCAGTTGATGATTTCGATGTTATTTTTTGCAGTGACATGTTAAACCTTGCGGAATTCACGGGGTTGCTGCCTTTAGTGTGGCAGAAGTTACCAAGAGTTGTTTACTTCCATGAAAATCAACTGACTTATCCAGTAAGGTTTGAAAATGAGAGGGATTGTCAATTTGTTTTTACCAACCTGACAACTGCTTTAGCGGCTGATAGTGTTTGGTTTAATTCAGGTTTTCACATGGGTGAATTTCTAAACGAAATGAAGTGTTTTTTGAAGCGCATGCCGGATTATCAACCATTGGGTGCGTTAGAGGAAATCAGGGATAAATCGAAAGTGTGCTGGCCAGGGGTCGAATCTGAATTTGCTGCGGATAAAAAAACGGGGTCGACAGTTAAAATATTGTGGGTGGCGAGATGGGAGCATGATAAAAGGCCTGAAGATTTTTTTGAAGCGTTAAAGATACTGGAAAAATCGACGCACAATTTTAAGATTAATGTTATTGGTGAACAGTTTCAAGACAGCCCGGAAGTTTTTGACTGGGCGAGAGACTATTTTTCTGATCATATCGAAAAGTGGGGGTATCAGCAGAGCAAAGAGGAATATTTGCAGAGTCTTGCAGATTCCGATGTTGTAGTTTCTACTGCAGGGCATGAATTTTTCGGCATTGCTGTTTTAGAAGCGATATTGTCGGGAGCCTGGCCTGTTTTGCCTGAAAGACTTGCTTATCCGGAAGTAATGGGGCTGGGGGTTGAAAAAGAGGCGGCAGAATTTTTCTATGATGGTTCTGTTGAATCGTTGGCTGATAAGTTAATTCATCTTGCAAATAAGAAATCTGAAGGCGATTTGTGGGGATGTGATAATAAAAAAGCAATCAGACTAGTTGAGAAATTTAAGTGGCAAAGCCGAACCAAGCTGCTTGATGATGAGATTGCCAGAGTGGTGCAGAGTAAGTGATAAATTTTTCTTGCGAAGCATAGTTTTTAGTGTTAGGGTGAAAAGAGCTTTCGGACGACAGTTTTTTTTGGCCTCCTATTTTTCTTATCTTATGTTTGTTAGCTGTTGTGGTATTTTCAGCTTTGTTTTTCCTTTTGAGGAGCAGTATATGCCAGAATTGGTAAGCGGTATTGTTAAAAGAGCACAAAAAGGCGGATTTATTTTATGTGATCCATCTAAGGTTTTTGGGCTGGGGCCCGTGATGGTAATTGTGCCGAGCAAAGTTGCCCAGAGCTGCTCACTGGTGCAGGGGGCGACAGTTGTTGCTAACGCTGAGAAAGGTGACCGCGGCGGCAGGATTGTAAAAAGTATCGAATCTGTTTGCGGGCTTAGTTGTGAGGAGTTTAAAAAAAGAAAATCATATAAAAATTTAACTGCTATTACACCCGATGAAAGATTCAGACTTTCTGACAGCGGTCAGGATAGTATGCGGATTATTGACCTGATTGCTCCTATCGGCAAAGGTACCCGCGGATTGATAATAGCACCTGCAAAAGCGGGTAAGACGGTTATGCTCGAGCAAATTGCCAATGCAATTGTTGAGATTGAGCCTGGGACGAGAGTTATTGTTTTGCTGATAGATGAAAGACCTGAAGAGGTGACAATGTTTCGAAGGGCGGTTAAAGCAGAGGTTTTTGCGAGCACTATTGATCAGAGTACAGATCAGCAGATCGAATTGGCACAGCTTGTTCTTGATAATGTTCTTGTTGATCTGGAATGCGGAAAGAATGTGGTTGTTCTGATTGACAGTCTTACGAGAATGGGCAGGGCGTTTAATCGTAAAGGCAGCGGTACGGGCAGGACCATGTCAGGCGGTATGGAGGTTGGTGTTCTGGAGATACCGCGGAAATTTTTCGGATTGGCAAGAAATGTTGAAGGGGGTGGGTCCGTTACAATAATCGCAACATGTTTAAGCCATACGGGGTCGAGGATGGATCAGCTTATTTTCGAGGAGTTTAAGGGTACGGGTAACAGTGAGATTGTTCTGGACAGGCAACTTGCGGAGTCGAGAATATTTCCGGCTATCGATGTCGGAGCAAGCGGGACACGAAAGGAAGAATGTCTCTATACTAAAGATGAGGTTGGGAAATTGAATATGCTGCGTAAGGTGTTATCGGGCTATCATAGTAAAGACCAGATCGATGCCCTTAAAAAACTTTTGTACAGATTTAAAACCAACCAGGAATTTTTGCAAAGTTTTTCAATTGGAGTTTGAAAAGGCAGATTATTTATTATACTTTTCATAAGATGGGTTTAAGCGGGTGATTTTGAAGAGGATTGTGTTTTTTTTCTCAATGTAAAATATAAAGGGGCCTTTATGTTTAAAGCAAAAGACATAATGCAGACCAATGTTTTAAGTGTTACCAAAGATACACCTGTACGTGAAGCTATTAATATGATCGTTGAAAACAGCATTACGGGGCTGCCAGTTGTTGATATTGAGATGCATCTTGTCGGGATAGTTTCTGAGAAAGATGTGCTTAAGCTTCTATATAATCTTGGCGCAAGTGATGGCTATGTTGAGGATTATATGACCCGCTGTGTTGTCAGCTTCGATGTTGACGACGACCTGCTTGATGTGTGCGAGTCTCTCATCCAAAATGGATTTCGTCGCGTTCCGATATTGGCAGGAGGTAAATTAGCAGGTATTATCAGCAGACGTGATATTATTTCCCATATTCAGAAACATATATGCATGGAAAAAACAGCAGTATAAAATGAATAATAATATGGGCCCAGCGTTATATGTTCACATTCCGTTTTGCCGGGGGAAGTGCCGTTATTGCGGTTTTTATTCTGAGCCTTTACAAAATCAAAATATTAATTTATTCATTTCCGCGTTGCTTAAAGATTTATCAGGCTATGATATTCATAGTCCTTTCAACACAATTTATATTGGCGGCGGTTCGCCCAGTGTTTTGCCTCGTGAAAATCTTTTTTCATTTATTGAGCAAATTGTCAGCCGATGGGGTGTTAGAACCGAATTTACTGTAGAAGTTAATCCATCTCAGGTTGATGGTGATTTTTTACAAACTCTTTGTGATCTGGGCGTTAATCGTCTTTCGATTGGTGCGCAGTCATTTGATCCTGCAATTCTGAAATTTCTTGGCAGAGGGCATGGTAGTTCTGATATTGTCAACGCTGTAAAGCTTGCCAGAGAGGGTGGCTTTGAAAATATCAGCCTTGATCTTATCTTTGCTATTCCAGGCTCTGATATCAATATTTGGCGAACCGATTTGCAATCAGCAATTGATCTTGGCGTCGAGCATATCAGCGCTTACAGTTTAACTTATGAGGAAGATACCCCTCTGAAAACAGACCTTGATGCAGGTTTAGTGACATCTATGGATGAACAGACTGATTGCGAGATGTATGAGCTGGCTATAGATATGCTTGGACTGGCAGGGATCAATCAATATGAAATATCGAATTTTGCACGGGATGGTTTTCAGTGCAAACACAATTTGACTTATTGGGCGAATGAGCCTTATGTCGGGATAGGCCCTGCAGCTGGGGGGTGCTGGGAGGGCAGGAGAACTCTTAATGTCGCTGATGTTAAAGACTATATTAAGAGAATAGAAGCAGGTCAAAGTGTTTTTGCAATGCAGGAAGTTGTGAGCGGAGTTGACAGGGCGTGTGAGACGGCGGTTTTAAATTTGCGAAGGATATCAGGCATCAATCTTGCTGAATTCAAAGAAGCTACAGGCTACGATGCGATGTCCCTTTTTGGCAAGGTGATAGAAAAGAATTGCCAATCGGGACTTTTGCAGATTGAGCATGGCAGTGCATTTTTAACCCGCAAAGCTTTGCCGATTGCTGATTTGGTTTTATGTGATTTCTCTGCGATTTAGGGCACATCAAATTTTCATTTCTTGACTTCAATAGTTTATATGGTAATGTTTTTATCTGATTTGTAAAAGGATTTTCAAATGCAGAAAACAAAATCAAAAAACTATGTTTTCATCTGGCTTCAGGCAATAAGGGTTTTTTCTCTGACAGCTTCAGTTGTGCCGGTATCAGTTGGCGCAGCTATTGCTTTTGCTGGTAAAGAAGAAGTTTTCTGGGGGCTGTTTCCGCTGGTGCTGTTTTGTTCGGTGATGTTCCAGGCAGGTACGAACATGATCAATGATTATTATGATTTTAAAAAGGGCATCGATACGGCGGATTCTTATGGCTCGAGCAGATGTCTGGTTGAGGGACTGCTTAGACCTGGGCAAATGCTGATATCTGGTTTGTGTGCATTTGCTTTGGGGATTTTTGGCGGGTTTGTGCTGATTTATTTTCGCGGCTGGCCAGTATTATTGCTTGGCATCACAGGCTTTATCGGCGGGCTTTGTTATACTGCAAAACCAGTGTCGTATAAAAATATTGCATTGGGAGATATCGCGGTTTTTATTTTGATGGGGCCTTTGATGGTGATCGGCAGTTACTTTTGTCTTACGGGGCATTACGATAACAGCATTTTATTCATCTCAATTCCTATTGGTTTTCTTGTCACTGCTATCCTGCAGGCTAATAATGCCCGTGACATTGGGCGTGACAGCCAAGCTGGGATCAAGACAGTTGCGGTATTGCTTGGTTTGGAGAGAGCAAAAGTATGCTATATTTTTCTTTTGTTGGGGGCCTATATTGCGGCGGTGGTAATGGTTTTAATGGGGATTTTGAATTTGTGGGTGCTGATTGTTTTTTGCTCATTGCCATTGGCTTTGAAAAATATCAAAACGATTTACAATTGCAGCGGCAGTTGTGTTGAAAGTATTGCGAGTTTAGATGTGATGACTGCTAAGCTGCATCTTATGTTTGGAGTTCTTCTTATGGCTGGGATATTGCTGGGGAAGTTTTTCTGATGAAGTATGTTTGCATACTTTGTTCTTTGGCGGCGATTTTATGGTTCATGATGTTTTCACCATGGACAAGGGATAGTATTAATTTCTGGGTTTTGATGATGATTTCTACGGGAGTGCTGGCAGGTGCAGGGAGTTGGGCTGGGCGAGACGGTCCTGGAAAAATCTGGGAGTTTAAGACAGGTTATGTGTTTGTAGCTTTGGTGGGGAGTTTTTTGCTTTATGTGATTTTTTGGGAGGCGAATTTATTATTTCGTCAATTACTGCCTTTCGCAGGCTCGCAGGTAGATTCAATATATAAACCGAGAGGAAATTGCAATCTGTTGGAAATTGGTTTGATGCTGTTATTATGGATCGGCCCTGCAGAGGAGATATTCTGGCGTGGTTTTGTTCAGAGGCGACTCGGTGAGGTTTTTGGCGGCAGGTGGGGGTATATCTGGGCTGTTGTGGTTTACAGCTTTGTGCATGTATGGGGATTTAATTTAATGCTCTTGGGGGCGGCTATGGTTGGGGGGGTAGTCTGGGGAGCGATGTATTACCGGTTTAAATCTATTTGGCCTGGGGTTATATGCCATGCGGTTTGGGATGTTGCGATATTTGTGATCTGGCCTATATATGTAGATTAGATGGTGATACTGGTTTTAGAAAGTTATCGGAAGGAACCTGCCTTTTTTTTAAACACGAGAAGTTTTTGTGAAAAAAGCATAAAATAGCCATTTACTTATGATAACACGCATTTTTTTCCCCCCACAAATATAAAAAAGTAATGAACCATTTTTTATAAGACGTTTAATATTCCTTTAATATATTCACACGTCATTTTTAGCCGACATCCAAAAGTGTGGTTGCATTATCAAGATAATACTACATCATTGAGTAAGGCTTTATTATTAAAATTATTAGCAGTATTTGATGCAATTTTTACTCTGGCAATATAAGAGTAAGGAAATAAAAAGTAGTATTTTTTATGTGTTTTTTCTTCAAGACAGGAATCAGCATTAAAATTTACTTCTAATATATTTCACTTTGTTTTGTGTATTTTTTTAAGAGTATATTTTTCAAGGGGATACTCTATAAAAATATGGTTGAGTTGGCAAAATTATATGTGAATGTATAGAACTATTGAATAATGTTTTTTTGAGAGGATGTGTTGTAATGTTTAAAAAATGTAGTCTTAAAACGAAGCTGGTTAGTATGTTTGTTGTAATGTTGGTAACTGCCGGCGTTTTTTTTATGGCTGTTTCCTATAGATGTTCGTCAAAAGTAGCAAAGAGCCTGACAGACCATACTCTCAAAATGAAAATAAATGGTGATATTTGTTCTGCTGGGTTATATTCCGCGAAATACTATGGTCAGATTAGTTGTGCTGACGGAGTATTGGTAGACAAAGACGGTAAATCTATTGAAGGCAGCTATCAGATGGTTGATGCGATGAAGGAGGACCTGGGAGTTTCTGCTACTATTTTCGTTCGTGACGGCAGTGATTTTCGTCGTATTACGACAAACATTATTGGAAAAGATGGAAAGAGAGCAGTAGGTACATATCTTGGAACAAGCAGTGCGGCTTATGGTCCTATCTGCCAGAAAAACAATTACATCGGTACAGCAAATATACTTGGTACACCATATCTGACAGCTTATGATCCGATTCTAGATAATGAAAAAAATGTTATTGGTATCATGTTCCTTGGTATCCCACAGGCAGAGGTTAACGCGATTTCGCAATCAAATATTCGGTCACTGCTTAAAAATATTGCTTGTATGTTCGTAGCCGTACTTAGTGTAACGATTTTTGTTGTAGTTATTTTTGCGAACGGGTTAAGTAAGAGCCTTCAAAAGACGGTCATGCAATTAGAACACTTTGCAAACAATGTGGCATCGTCATCAGACCAGGTATCTTCTGCATCGCAGTCACTTGCTGACGGGACAACCGAGCAGGCGGCTGGTTTGGAAGAGACATCATCTTCTCTCGAAGAGATGTCATCAATGACCAAGCAAAATGCGGATAATGCCCAACAGGCTAATATCCTCGCATCAGAAGCTCGCAATGCGGCAGATAATGGAACAAATGCAATGGGCAAGATGAGTAAAGCAATTAACGATATTCAGCAGAGCGCTGACGAAACAGCAAAGATAATCAAGGTTATCGATGCGATAGCTTTTCAGACAAATCTTCTTGCATTAAATGCGGCTGTTGAGGCTGCACGTGCCGGCGAAGCTGGTAAGGGATTTGCAGTTGTCGCAGACGAGGTAAGAAATCTGGCAATGAAATCAGCAGAGGCGGCAAAAAATACATCAGCGATGATCGAAGAGTCAGTTAAGAATTCCAAGAATGGTGTAGACATTGCAAACGAAGTTGAAAAAACTCTTAATGAAATAGTTATAGGCATCAGCAAGACAACGGAGCTTGTTGGCGAAATAGCAGCAGCTACTCAGGAACAGGCACAAGGCATTGGTCAGGTTAATACAGCTATTGCCCAGATGGACAAAGTAACTCAGCAAAATGCAGCCAATGCAGAAGAATCTGCCAGTGCATCCGAAGAGTTGAGCGCACAAGCTGAGTCGATGAACGAAATAGTAAGTCAGCTTTCCGCTTTGGTTGGAGGCAATGTTGAATCATCTGGTTCAAAAACAAGCAGCACAACTAAGAAAAAATTATCATCCAGTGATAGTGCATTTCATAATATAGCATCCGGCGGTAAAAAACGAGCATCTTTAAGTGAGAGAAAAGTTAAATCCATGTCCAGCAGCATGGAAGATGGTTTTGAAGATTTTAATATGTAAAAAATTCGTACTTTAGCCCAAAGGCCGAGCTGTATAACGCTGTTCGGCCTTTTAGGCTTTGCCTGCTTCGACGATTAATTTTCTATTGTTGTTTTTTAATTATGCTTTTCGGTTAAAATTTTTACGGGTCCGATCAAGCCGCTTTCTATTAGTTGTCTGTCACGCATCCGCGAGAGTGGAAACATGGGGGCTGAGCTGATTCGGCTATCGTTATTCAGCTCTGCATCGGCAACCATACGATTGTGCCAGGTTGTTGAGACCGCTATTTCCAGGGTGTTTGTACCTGGTTTAATTGCCTTGGTGATATTGATTCTGAAAGGCGGCTTCCATAAAAAGCCGAGTGATTGGCCATTTAATGTAACTTCGGCGAGATTGGCTACATTGCCAAGATCAATGAATATGTCCTGCTGTTTTTCATTTGGCTGAAATTCAAAAGTATTTCGATAGACGGCGGTTCCGCTGAAATGTTTAATCTGTTCATCGGGATGTTTATGCAGGGATTGCAGTTCGCTTAAAACTATTTCTGGAGGGTTATTGCTGTTGGGCTGCTGGAACTGGACTTTCCATGGGCCCTGGATATCCTGCAAAACATCGAATTCTGGGAAGTTTGCGGCTTTGAGTTTTGGCGGGGCAGAGGCTTTTCGGAATACGATAAAGTAACTCTCGGCTGGTGCAAATTCAAGAGGGATATGAGTGAGACCATTTTCAATCCACCAGTTTGCAAGCTGACGCTGCTGGCCGGTGTCCGGGTTCCAAAGCTCGGGTTGCTTTCCATTTACACGAAATACGGCTTCAACATTTCTGGGCTGATATTGCTGGTTGCTTATGAAATAAATATCGCTGCGGCCATCTTGACGATGTCCCCATGAGAAAGCGCGCGACGTATATTGCTGTTTCTCGTGCCAGACATAGCTCTGGTCGACTCCTTTAAAAGTAAGGTCGGGGAGGATATTAAGTTTTTCAAGAACGGCTGGCAGTGAACAATTGCTATTAACCTTGTCCCAACCACTGGCGACAATGTCACGGAGCTGCTGGTCACATTTTGGATAGTTGGTCATGCTCGGTGAGCGGGTTGGTTTTTGTCCTATTACTGGAACGTTGGCCTGGGCTAATTCCGCAATTTTCTGTGCAACTTCTGGTGTCATTGGCTGGTTATCCGGCAGAATCAGCATGCTGTAAGTCATTTTGCCGGGTAACATGATTTTTCCATTTTTTGCTTTGGTGTAATTTAGCAGAGCATCGCGATTGATACAGCCGTAAGTATAACCGTCGGGGAGTTGTGGGTTTAATCGGTCATGCAAGAGTGCGCGGGTTGGTTGATTTTCACCGACATAATAGAGGACATCAGCGACGGGCACACCGAGTTGAAGAACGGCCTGGCAACGCTGGAGGTAATCGAACCAGACTTTTGATGCTCGCCACCAGGTTTGCATCCGGCTGTATTCAGAACCAACGCCGTCAAGGGTAATACCAGGGCTTTGATTGAGTGCCTTGAGTGCCCAGACGTGCAGGACGAAACGGTTTATGCCTAGTGCAAAGTTATGATCGCCAAGCGTCTTCATGGCAAATGGGTCGTCGTCCCAGTCCATATTGATTTGCGTGAAAGCTTCAGCCTGTATGATTCTCTTGCCGTAAAGTCGTCCGCCATAAACGGCGTCGAGTATGTCGGTGGGCTTGTCATGGGAAAAACTCTCGTACCAGAATTCGCCCATGGGTATATCGACTTGTCCATAGAGTGACATACCGTCGCTGAGCATTGTTGGGGCGATGCATTCGGCTGAGAAGTTACCGCCGAGCTTATGGACTTTCTTTACCATGGGAGCAAAAAAATTATCTGGTACAATTTCGGCGATGGTTTGCCTGACATCGTGCAGGAAACGTTCAGATATTTCTGCATTTGCTATGGGGACGCCTGTCATTGCGGGCAGATATCGAATCGGGTCATAGCCACGGCGTTTGATAAATTCATTACGGAAAACGGGTGACCAGTTCTGGCAGGCGCATTCCCAACTATCGGTATGACTGCCGGCGAGAACCTTGGTCATAAGTTTTTTGTAGCGAGCTGCAGCTTTGCCGAACCATGATGCGACCTGAGCATCGACGGCAGCGGGGTTAAACTTGTCGGCTTCGAGGCCTATTCCAGCACCGGCGGGGCCATTGGTCATACCTGTCGTGGTGTAGCCGATACGCTGAATAACCCAGTTATTACCTGGAGGTGCTTTCCAGCAAAGAGAACCATCGTTATTCAACTGGTCGGTCAGGTCAATAATCTTATCGGCATCGACGGCGAGACAATCCGGCAGCTGTTTGTTTGTTGTTGGTTTACTGATTCGCCAAGAGAATCCGGCTTTGCCTTGCCAATCGCTGATTACGGGCTGTTCACTTACAATAACCTGAGTGAGGCCGACTCCAGGTTCCTTGGCATGATCCAAATCCTCACAAGACTTTTCGCTACCAGCGGGGTCATAAACGAATCGGAAGAATTTTGCTTTTGTCGGCTCGATTGCTGAAGTTGTCACCATTATATCCTGCCAGCCATGTCTGGGGACGGGCAAATGTCCCAATGAACTGAAGTTTTCACCATCATCACTGATCTGGACTTCAAGACGCATTGC
Organism: uncultured Pirellulales bacterium; assembly: GCA_964492365.1. Lineage (GTDB taxonomy): Bacteria > Planctomycetota > Phycisphaerae > Sedimentisphaerales > Anaerobacaceae > JAGLTN01. The sequence goes on from CAZBKA010000001.1 coordinate 14,127, forward strand.
CTGATAGGAACGTCGGCTTGGAACGATGGTAATCGACCTGCATGTAATGGGCGTATCGAATTCATATTGAAACCATCCGGGTTGGGGCAGTTCGATTCCTTTTCCATCGCCCTTTAGAAGCTCTTTAAAATCCATGGTTTCAAAGCTGCTGGTTACTTTTACTTGTTGTTCAAGGGAGCTTGCTGCATTTTCAACAGGTTCCGGATATGCCAGTAAGGCGATGTCACGGTAGTAGTTTTCTTTGCATTTTGGTTTTTCAATTTGGCCTTGAAAAAGTTCACCGCCTGGGATGATAGTTTTTGACCAGGTTAATTCCTGCATGGACAACTCAGGTGTTATTTCGGGGCCTGCGGCAGTAGCCCAACCATCACAGGCGTTGAGTCTGATTTTTAATCCCAATCGGTTGGCCTGCTCAACGGTGTAATCAACATGCTGCCACCACAAATCAGTCAGAGAGGGTACTGGCGGGTTTGTCAGAGCCTGTCCTCCGCCGATAGAAAAAAGATAAGCGCCACCGATGCCATGATCGGCCATTGCCTCGAGGTCAGCTTTGATACCTTCTTTGCTGACGTTATTATGCATCCAGTACCAGAATGTCCAGGGCTTAGAGTCCTCGGAAGGTTTTTTCCAGGCATCATCCAGTTTGCCGAGAATGTAATTATTATTGTTTTGCCCCCAGCAGGTAAAGGCAAAACACATTAAGATTACTATTGGACAAAGCTTGAATTGTTTCATTTTACCTGCGCTCACATTTCTGATAAATTTATTAAAACCACAACGAAACAACGTTTATCAGGTGGATTGTAACGTTTATTATTTTTAATTCAAGAAGTTCTACGATTACATCGGATATATGTGCGGCTGTTTTCTTTTGGTTTTATGCTTGCCTGGTTTTAGAAATATCGATACACTTTTGTAAGTGTTCCTTTGCAAGTGATCGCGGGTAGTTAGACTTTTTATTTTAATTGGAAAATATTATGAATAAGACAGTTTTATCTATTATGGCGCATCCTGATGATGCGGAGTTTTTGTGTGCTGGTACAATCACATTGCTTAAGAATGCCGGCTGGGATATTCATATTGCAACGATGACGCCTGGTGATTGCGGCTCGAAGGATTTAAGTCGTCAGGAGATATCCAAGATTCGCAGGGCTGAGGGAGCGGCAGCGGCGAAAGTTCTTGGCGGCACTTATCACTGCCTGGAATGTGAAGATGTTTTTATAATGTATGATAAACCGACACTGCAAAAAGTTATAACGTTAATAAGAACGGTAAAACCGACAATTGTTTTTACTACAAGCCCGGTTGATTACTTTATTGATCATGAGATTACGAGCAGTCTGGCAAGGACGGCTTGTTTTGTTTGCGGAGTACCAAATGCAGAATGTGAATGTATGGAGCCTTATCATTTTGTTCCTTATCTTTACTATGCCGATTCTCTGGAAGGAAAAGATATTTTCGGCAAGGGAATTGTTCCATCGATTTATGTTGATATTTCCACAGCGATAGAAGTTAAAGAGAAGATGCTTTGCTGCCATGCGAGCCAACGTGAATGGCTGCTTAAGCAGCATCATATCGATGAATATATTGAGTCAATGAAGAAAATGTCTAAGCAACGAGGCAATGAGGCTGGTTGTAAGTACGCAGAGGGATTAAGACAACATCTTGGTCATGCGTATCCTTCAAATAATATTCTTAAAGAAATTTTGGGTGATTTTATAAAATAGCTAAAGTTTAAATATTTATAACCCTTATTATAATTAAGATCAATCTTTCTTTGGTCCCTGTGTATTACAAAGTGTTTCATGAATAATTGCAAGAGCTTTGTCCTGTGCTGCAAGATGAGTGAGTATGGCACGTACTTCCTCTTCAGCTTTTTGATTAATGATAAAATCCTGATGTGCTTCAATACGGTCCCTTGCTGCTAAACGGTTCTGACTCATCATGATGATCGGGGCAGTATAGGCCGCTTGCAAAGACAGGAATAGATTCATCAAAATGAAAGGATAAGGATCCCAATGTTTTGCCCAGGCAATTATGTTCAGTACTGCCCACAGAGTTAAGATGGCAGATTGTATGATAATGAACTTCCATGATCCTACTACTGCGGCAACATGGTTTGCCATCGATTGAGCAAGAGTAAGCTTTTCGTCAACGATTTCATTGACATTCCTTAGTGGTTCGTGTTTGTGTACAAAAGGTTCTGGAAAATGTAATTTTTCCATGAAGTTTTCTCCTAATCTGAACAAGTAGAAAAATTATATCGCAGAGCACACAGTATAATTTTGCTCAGCTACGTTGCTGGTTTTATTTTTCCAACAATATTAAACCTGTTTTGTAAAATCAAGTTTTAAACTTTATATCGAAGTTTTTTAATCACAATAATTGCAAAAAACACGAATTTGGCGGCTGATTACCATTTCTTTTACGTGCTGGCTGTTACCTTTATTAAGAACCCAAAGGTGTGATCAAGTTGTTTTGTTCATCTGGTTCGATGATAATCCTTGCAGGATTTGATGAAATTGGGTATAAACACAGGGGTTGCCAGCTATGAATTGGCGGGTAATATTTTGACTTAAATTATGGTTTTTAAGGAGTTCGTGTTATGAATGCAGGTGAAAAATACAGCAGGTTTGCACTTGTTAAAGAGATGATGGAAACCGCTGATATTATAAGAAATTTCAAACTTAAAAACGCGGATAGTGTTGTTGCGTCGATCAGGGATTGTGGAAAATTGTTTTTTACGGGTGAAGGTTCAAGCAGGATATTTCCGGCTAAGAATGCGATGTATTATGCGATGAGCAAGGGTATTGGGGTGAGCTTTTCGACTGAGGGCAGCAGACAGGCGAGTGAGTATGACCTTTCGAGCTTTGCGGTTTTCGGTGCTTCCAATAGCGGGCAGACGAAAGAGGTAATATGTCTTTTCGATGCACTTAAAAAAGCAGGGCACGATAGATTGTTTACTTTGACGGCTCATAAGAATACTAAGCTGGAGTCTTTTGCTAATCAGGGGTTTGTGCTTAGCTGTGGTAATGAAGATGCTGTGGCTGCGACTAAGAGCGTTGAAGAACAGGCGCTGGTTTATCAGCAGATATTAGCCATGATTGACGGCGGGGATATAAGCAGTGAGCTTGGTGAGCTGGGTGATGCGGTTGAGGCAGCGTTGACGATGAAGATTGATCCGAAAATTACAGAGGCTATTGCTAAGGCTGGGACGATTTATTTTTCAGGGCGCAATGATGGTGTGGCTGAGGAGCTGACGCTTAAGACTAACGAGATTACTCGTAAGAAGAGCGACTATCTTGAGGGGACATATGCGGTGCACGGGATTGAGGAGGTTATGAACAGAGATGATGTTGTTATCCTTATTAATCCATTTGAGGCAGAGCTTGACAAGATTAAAAAGACGCTTGTTGATGGTGTCGGGATGAAAGTTTTTGCAGTATCTGAAAGCGATACGATCTTTCCAACGATAAAGATACGCGGCGTCGGGGAGCTGAGCAATTATGTTTATCTTGCAGCGGGATGGAACATTCTTGTTGAGGTTGGTATCAGTCTTGGTATTAATCTTGATAAGCCGACAAGGGCACGCAAAGTTGGGAACGAATTTAACGGCTAATCATATTTTTCAGAATTTTGCTAAGGGTATTTCAGGCTTTGATCTGAAGTACCCTTTTTTTATAGGTGGGAGGGATTAGTGGTGTGCCGATATTAGCTGATTTGTCCTATAATATTGCGGTGGAAGATATTTTGCACTGTTTTACAGGGTTTAAGTAAACAAACGGCAATAAATTGACGAAAAACATAACGAAGAAACTAAGGACAGCGCGAGTTGTGTTTTAGTTCAATAATTGCAAGCGTTTCGTGCATCTTCGGGGGTTATACTAGAAATGTTGTGGTTTTTTTGTGGATTCAAAGCAGAAAACAATTTGCTTGAATTTGGGTTGCATTCTTACAAAGTCTGACATCGATCGAGCTATTTGATAATTCCAGTAGAACATCTGTATAAATTTATCGCAGAAAATACAGACGGAAATATTGATAAACAGATTAATTAATTGAGGTTGATATTTTTAAGCTTATATCGATTCGGGTAAAAAATTCTAGTTACGAGGTTCTGATTGCAGAGGTGATATGAGGAAAATATTATTTGCAGATGATGAAATGGATGTGCGACTAATGTTCGAAAAAAGGTTTACATTTGAGGGGTATTCAGTTATTACCGCGTACAACGGCAACCAAGCGTTGTCTTTGGCAAAATCAGAATGCCCGGATGTAATAGTGCTTGATATGGTTTTGGGGGATAAAACTGGAGAAGAAGTTGCTTTGAAGTTGAAAGAGGATCCTAAAACTCGTGATATCCCCGTTATATTCCTTAGTGCTCTTTTTTCCAAAGAAGATGAAGTATTAAAGTGTGATAATTTAAACGGCATCTGTGTGTTTGCAAAGCCGTATGATGCGGAAGAGCTTTTGTCCAGAATAGAAGGCTTGCTGGACAAAAAAGTTAGTGCAGCAGGAAAGCCTTAGAAACAAGGACGATACTGGTTGTTGATGATGAATAAAATATGCTGTTATTTTTCAGGAAAAGGTAACAGCAGTTGTGTTCTCTGTAATTGTTTCAGACAATTATAAGGATGCTTTAGAACTGGCAGAATCCGAGCATCCAGACCTTAAAAGCTCTATCTCCCAAAATGGAATAGTTAGCTGAATAAAAGGATATATGAAAGAGTCTAGTTAAATTACAGAGGAAACTCTAATGGGGGAAAAGAAAATATTAATTGTAGATGACGAAAAAGATGTGCTGCTAATGCTTGAAAAAAGATTAAAGGCCAAGGGATATTCTGTCTTCACGGCTGGTAATGGAGCAGATGCTTTGGTTTTGGCAAGGTCAAAACATCCGGACCTCATTATACTTGATGTAGTAATGGCGGATATGGATGGGCCTGAAGTTGCCTCACAGTTGAAAAAGAACCCCAAGACCAGTGATATTCCGGTTATGTTCCTAACTTGTCTGTATTCAAAAGCAGAAGAAGCGGAAAAGGGGCATCAGCTCGGTAACGATTTGATATTTGCAAAGCCATATGACTCTGAAGAGCTGGTTGGGACAATTGAAAGCCTTCTGTAAACAAAAGTCTGAACAGGAAATAAGTATGAAGACAGAATAAAAGAGGCGCTCGAATTTGCATGGACATCTTATTTTTGCTTTTGTATGAGAAGCCTGAGTTGTAATTTTAAAGGAGATTAGAATAATGAGTGACAAGATTTCTATTTTGGTAGTTGACGACGAAAGGTGTATCCGGAGGGTACTGGAATACAGACTTGAATCGGAAGGGTTTGAAGTTTATTCGGCGTTTGATGGAGAAAGCGGTCTAAAGATAGCGAGGGATAAAAGACCAGATGTGATTTTGCTGGATTGGTTAATGCCAAAAATGAACGGCATGGAAGTGCTTTCTGAGTTGCGTCGTGATGAAAGGACAAAGGACATAATTGTATTTATGTTAACAGCCAAGAATATGATGGATGATGTTGAGGCAGCACTTGCGAATGGTGCTAACGATTATATTATCAAACCCTTTGAGGGAGATGAGCTTGGCAAAAGAATCATGAGCATGTTCAAAGCAGTTCATATGCTACACGAAGAAAGTGTATCTTAAATTTTAAAAGCAATTAGTTAATTTTGAAGAAGTAATCAAAATAAAAAAAGCGAGCAAATTTAAAGGCTGCTCGCTTTTTTATTTTTTATTTTTTTTTATTCGTTGTTCAGTTTTACTTCGTTTTCTTCGTAGTAGTTTTTCTTTGGCAGTTTAGCGTACCAGAAGATGTACATTCCTACGTTGCAAATTATGAAGATAACTGCAGTAATCTTGAAGTATCCCCAAGCCCCGATCATCATCTGCATAGGCAGCATGAATAATGTAATCATCCAGACTATGACGAACGGCAGCGCGACAACATCATTGAAATGTTCCTTTTCGACTTTAACCCTGGTTACATGTGGTAACCTGTTTTTCAGAGGTGCCCAGAAACCCAAAGGCAGTGTCTTTTTATAGAAGTTTTCAATGACAGATTTTTCAGTCGGCTGCGTTAAGAATGTACCGAGAATCGAACCAACGAGTCCTATGCCGAGGAGGATGCAGAAGTACCATTTTTCGTCAGCAATCCATTGGAACCCTGCGGTTGCTTCAAGTTTCGCCTGGAAAGTTCTCAGTAACACAGCGCCTATCATTCCGAAGAGAGTTCCGACTGCGAAACCACCGCCGTTAAATCTCCACCAATAGAAACGCAGGAACAAAGGTGCGGTGATACCGCCGATCAATGCCATTGTAACCCATCCCCAGATATCATTGATATTTTTAGCATAATAACCAAAGACGAAGCCAATGCTAACAACGGCGACGCAGAAAGCCCAGCTAATGTATATCAATTCGTTGTTACCAGCTTTTGGTCTGATGTGTGCCTGGTAAATATCCTTTGTGAAGAAAGCAGTAACCATGTTTATGGTTCCACCGAAAGTTGAAACCAAAGCGGCGATGAGAGCAGTCAGGAGGAAACCACGGTATCCGATTGGTATCATGTTTACGATAACAGCAGGTACGATACGTTCAGGGTCAACGGTTCCTTCAAAACTAACAAGAGGCAGTTTTGTTGCCCATGTCTCGCCGAAGATTCCTTTTAGACCTTCAACAAGTGTCGGGAACTGCTCGGGGTAGCGAATAATTTTTGTTGTATATTCAACCCAGACGTTTTTATCAATGGCTCCAAAGTTGGCTTTAATCAGTTCAGCAGCAGCTGGGATGCTTTGTGTTGCAGCGAAGAGGTCCTTAACGAGGAAGATACCGAGCACAGCGAAGCCCATCATCAAAGGCCAACGGAACATCATAAGCCAAGTCCACATGTAAGATAAGGTTCCGCATTCTCGGTCACTTCTTGCACCGAAGTATTTCGGGTCGTCTCCCATACCCATTCCGTTGAAGACTGCTTTTAAGAGATAGAAAGATGCGAAGATCATCATTGTTTCATATATTTTATAACCTTCAGGCATCGTAGCCATTACGCTTAATTTAGAACTCATCCATTGTGGATTATGTGTGATTTCAGCGGCCAGAGTTCCGAAGTCTGGGCATCCCATGACTCTTGTGACTGCCATTATTGTGATAGTTACAACAGCGGAGAGAATAATTGCAGACTGGAACATATCTCCGAATACAACGCCATAGAAACCTGCAACCATAATATAGAGACCACCGATGCCTACCATAATCAGGGCACATTGCCAAGGCTGGAGAGGTACGAACATCGAGAGGAAGAGTCCGGCACCTTTGACTAGATATGCGGTCATTCCTATAGCCCATGTGATTTTTGAGATTGCCATGACGAGTCTGGCGAATTTTCCACCGAAACCGTCACCGAAACGGAATACCATCCAATCCGCACCTGTCATGCAGCCGCTTCTTCTGTGGTATTTACCTGTGAATACGAGTACAACGGTTAGAAAGAGACAAGCGGCCCCGCGGAATCCTTCGATATAAAGTCCCCTTGTTCCGAGGAGGAATATGAAAGATACAGCGATCATTGTACCAGTCATGTCTACCATTGAGGCCATACCTGAGACACCAAGCATCCACCAAGGGAGATTTCTTTCGCCGAGAAAATATGAATCGAGGTCCTTAGAAGCTTTTTTTCTCAGATAGAGAGATATTCCGACGATGATGATAAAATAAAGGCCGATGATTGAGTAATCAACCGTGTTTAAGAATTCCACATTCGTCTCCTAAAAAAGAGTGGCAATATTATGGTACATACCAGCAAAATTGTTGGTCTTCACTTCGTTGACCAACAGATAAAGCATGAAGTATAAATTAGAGTTGAAACTTAGGCAAGTATTTAATTTTGGTTATTATTTTTTCGAACAAATTCACAAAAACATCACTATATATCAGCTGGTGCACTGTAACCTTCTGTGTTTTTGTCAGGTTTTTAACCATATTAATGGTTGATTATAGTTTTAGCTGTCTGTAAAATAGCATTTTTAATCGTGTTTTATGTATGGAGAATTGCATAATGAAAGACATTGAGAAGCAAACCAAGAGCAGTACCTCACTTTCCCGCCGACAGTTTTTGGCATCATCAGCGGCATTTGCAGCATTTACAATTGTACCGAGTTATGTTCTTGGTGCAAATGGTCAGCAGCCGCCAAGTGATAAATTAAATATCGCAGCTATCGGATCTGGTGGTATGGGGTCAGGCAATATTGAAAGGTGCAGCACTGAAAATATTGTAGCGCTTTGTGATGTTGATGATGAAAGAGGAGCGGATACATATGCTAAGCATCCTAATGCACCGACGTTCAGAGACTTCCGTAAGATGCTTGATAAAGAGCAGAAGAATATTGATGCGGTGATTATTGCAACTCCAGACCACACACATGCGGTAGCGGCGATGGCATGTATGCAGCTTGGCAAGCATGTTTATGTCCAAAAACCATTAACACATGATATATATGAAGCAAGAATGCTGACAGAGGCAGCGCATAAGTATAAAGTTCAGACACAGATGGGTAATCAGGGGCATTCAGGTGAGGGTATTCGTCTGATTGCTGAATGGATACAGGACGGTGCAATTGGGCCTGTTCGTGAGGTTCATGCGTGGACAGACAGACCTATTTGGCCCCAGAGTGTTGGTCGTCCGGCGGGAGAATTAGCGGTTCCGTCGACGCTTGACTGGGATTTGTGGCTTGGAACGGCACCGTTCAGACCTTTTAATAAAGGTTATCTGCCATTTGACTGGCGTGGGTGGTGGGATTTTGGAACTGGTGCACTTGGTGATATGGCATGTCATATTATTGATCCGGTGTTTATGGCGTTGAAACTTGGTTATCCAACTTCAGCATCGGCGAGCTTTACGAGGGTAAGGCTTGGTGATCGCTATGAAGGTCATTATCTGAAACTTGCAGATATGAATGAGACGCCACCTATTTCATCAGTTATTCATTATGAATTTCCGCAGCGTGGCGAGATGCCGGCTGTTAAGCTGCATTGGTATGACGGTGGGATGAGACCAGAGAGGCCTGTCGAGCTTGAGCAGGGCAGGAGAATGGGTGACGGTGGTAATGGTGTTATTTTTGTAGGTGATAAGGGTAAGATTATGTGCGGCTGCTACGCGGCTAATCCCAGGATTATCCCCGAGGAAAAGATGAAAGAATATAAACGTCCTGAACCGACTATTGAGAGAATTCCTGGCGGCGAGGGCGGCCATGAGCAGGACTGGATACGTGCATGCAAGGACGGCAAACCAGCAAGTTCCAACTTTGATTATTCAGGTCCTCTTACAGAGACGGTTCTTATGGGTAATCTTACGATGCGTATGGATGGCGAAAGGATTGAATGGGACGGCGTAAATATGAAAGTTACGAATATCCCAGAGGCTAATGCTTTTGTGAGCAGAAAATATCGTGAAGGCTGGAGCCTTGGAGTTTAATTTTTATTTTTATCATTATGATTTGAAATTAAGGAGACAAAAAATGGGAAGTTTATTCGGAGCCAGCAGGTCTGGTAAGAAGATTTCGAGGCGTGATTTTATTAAGGCTGGCTCGGCAGGTGTGGCGGCGATAGGTTTCCCATTTATAGTCTCCTCTTCTGCATTAGGTGCAGACGGAGCGGTTGCAGCAAGTGATCGAATTGCACTGGGATTTATAGGTGTCGGCGGACAGGGATTCTTTAATATGAAATCGTTCATTACCAATCCGGCAGTTCAGGTTGTTGCGGTTTGTGATGTTAATGAAGAAAGCGATTATAGTAAGTTTTATTTCGGCGGCACGGCTGGCAGGAAGCCTGTAAAAGCGTTTGCTGATAATTACTATGCTGAGAAGAATAACGGCAGCTTTAAAGGAGTCGATGAATATGTTGCTTATCAGGATTTGATAGGCAGAAAAGATATTGATGCGGTAGTTATCGCGACGCCTGACCACTGGCATACGTTGATATCAATTGCTGCAATGAGGACGGGTAAGAATGTTTATTGTGAAAAGCCTATATCACATAATGTTTTTGAGGCTCGCTGGATAGCAGAAGAAGCTAAGAAAGCTGGTGTTGTTACGCAGATGGGTAATCAGGGCCATGCAGAGGAAGGCGCGAGATTATTGTGTGAGTGGATCGCGGATGGTGCGATAGGTAATGTTCATACAGTTCATATCTGGTGTAATCGTCCGGGCGGTATGTGGGAACAGGGCATTGACCGACCAAGTGATACGCCTGAGGTTCCGAAAGGTCTGGATTGGGATAAGTGGGTTGGTCCTGCGAAGTTCAGGCCTTACCATAGTCTTTATCATCCATTTATGTGGCGAGGCTGGTGGGATTTTGGAACAGGGAGCCTTGGTGATATGGGTTGTCATCAGATGGATGCACCTTACTGGGCATTGAAGCTTGATGCTCCGGTCAGCATTGAGGCGAGCAGTACAAAAGTAAATGATGAAACTGCACCTTTGGCGACTAAGATACATTATAAGTTTGGCAAGCGTGGTGATATGTGTCCTGTTGAGATGGTATGGTACGACGGCGGGCTGAAGCCAGCCAGACCAGAGGAGCTTGAAGAAGGCAGAGAACTGCAATCCGAAGGTCTTCTTTTTGTTGGTGACAAGGGGACGATTCTTTCTGAATTTAATGGAGGCAGTCCGAGAATTATTCCTGAGAGCAAGATGAGGGAATATAAGAGGCCTGCGAAAACTATTGAAAGATCAATTGGCCATCGTGAAGAATTTATAGCGGCTTGCCAGGGTAAGGGCAAGGCTTGTTCGAATTTTGATTATGCAGGGCCTTTGAATGAAATAGTTCTTCTTGGTAATGTTGCCGTCAGAGCTGGCAAGAAACTTCTGTGGGATAGTGCTAATCTTAAATTCAGTAATTGCGAAGAATCCAGTAAGTTTATCAAGGAAGAATATCGCCAAGGTTACAGCTTATAAAATGAGAGCAAATTAACATGTGAGGCTTTAGTGGTGGACATTGAAAAACTCAATATTGCTGGAGTTGGCGGTGGTGGTCAGGGTTGGTCTGATCTTCATAATCTGGCACCATATTGCAATATAGTTGGGATATGTGATGTTGATGATAAGCGTGCTGAGCAATCGTGGAATGAATTTCCGAGTGCGAGGCGTTATCGAGATTTTCGCAAGATGCTTGATAAGGAAGATAATAATATTGACGGAGTTGTTGTTGGTACGCCGGATAATACTCATGCTGTGATTGCGATGCGTGCGATTAAGATGGGTAAGCATGTTTACTGTGAAAAACCAATGGCCCATGATATATATGAAGTTCGCAGGTTGACAGAAGAGGCGAAGAAAGCAGGTGTTGTTACTCAGCTTGGTACGCAGATACATGCTGAGGAGGGATTGAAGCAGGCAGTTGAGATATTAGCTTCTGGTAAGATCGGCAAAGTTAAGAAAGTTGATCTGTGGAGTTCTAATTTTTGTAATTTTGTTCCGCTTGCATCAGGTGAGCATGATGTACCTTCAACACTTGATTGGGATTTGTGGTTAGGCCCGGCCGAGTTTCGGCCTTACAATCCGAGTTATGTACCTTATCTGTGGAGGCAATGGTGGAATTTTGGCAGCGGTATTTTAGGTGACATGGGTTGTCACATTTTTGATATACCTTTCTGGGCGTTTGGTTTGGAGGCACCGGAAAGTATTTATGCATCTTCAACGGCTGTTAATAAGGATGTGGTTTGTCAGGCATCTATAATTCATTATAAATTTGCAGCTACAGAAAAACATGATGCAGTGGAGATCAACTGGTATGACGGGGGTATATATCCGTCAATGCCGGATGGTATGGAGGCTGACAGAAAATTGCCTGCGAGTGGTGGGCTTTATTATGGTGAGAAGGGGACATTGCTTTCGATACATTGCGGTGGTGCGAGGCTTGTGCCGGAGACGGAGATGAAAAGTTTTGTTAAACCAGAGCCGTTCTTACCGAGAGGTATGAATCATTATCAGGACTGGGTTGAAGCTTGTAAGGCTGGCAGGAAAGCATCCAGCGATTTTGAGTATTCCGGGCCTTTGACAGAAACAGTTTTGTTGGGTAATATTGCTGTTCGGACTGGTAAAAAACTTTTGTGGGACAGCAAGAATATGAAAATAACAAACTGCGAAGAGGCAAATGGTTATCTTCGTAGGCAATATCGACAAGGATGGAATTTGTAACCTTTTAAATGAGAAGGTTTTTTAAGGAGAATATCTGTGGAAACAAAAATGTATTTGCTTTTAAGTTCGATGATGTTTCTTGAGTATGCGGTCTGGGGGGCATGGGCTCCTGTGCTTGCATCAAGGCTTTTTGGGCCTTTGAAAATGAGCGGTAAACAGACAGGTTGGATATATGGAACAATTCCGCTGGCATGTCTGGTTTCTCCTATTATTGCAGGTCAGATGGCAGATCAGTGGATTGCGAGTAAGTGGATACTGGTTTTTGCACATTTTGTCGGTGCGGTATTGTTGTTTGCTGCATCCAAGAAGGAGAAGTTTGGGCCTTTGTTTGTCACAATGATGCTTTATTCACTTTTGTATTCAGCGACGATGCCTCTGGTCAATTCTTTGATGTTTGCGAATTTAACTGATGCGGCAAGTCAGTCGCCTTTGATATTTATCTGGGCTCCTATCGGATGGGTTCTGGTTGGTTTGATACTTACCGGCTGGAGGAAAGTTAAGGGTGCAGGTGACGGGAGTGACTGTTTGAAGTTTGCAGCGATATTGTCGGTATTGATGGGAGTTTGCTGTCTTTTCCAACCCAGTGTTGCACCGGTTGGCAACAGCGGTTCGAGTCTGGCATTTATGGATGCTTTTTCAATGCTTAAAGATGGGAACATACTTTTATTCTTCATAGTATCGTTTTTTGTTACAACGCAATTGCAGTTTTATTTTCTTTGTACAGCGCCATTTCTTGGTGCTATAGGTGCAGAGAATAAGAATATTCCTGCTTTGATGGCGATTGCCCAGGCGGCACAGATAGCAGCTACGGTTTGGGTGTTGCCGGTTTTGTTAGGGGTTGGTTATAAATGGACACTGGCAGTGGGTGTTTTGAGCTGGCTGATTCTTTATCTGGTTTATTCATTTGAGAAGCCAAAACAGCTTGTTTATGGTTCGATGATTTTTCATGGGATAGCATATGTAACATTTATTATTGGTGGTCAGATATATATTAATAGTGTTGCTGATGCTTCTATTGTTAATTCAGCTCAGTCGCTGTTGTTTATGGCTACTGTGGGGTTGGGGTATTTTCTTGGGACGCAGTTTACCGGTATTGTGATGGATAAGTTCAGCGTTAACGGAAAATTTCAATGGCGGAAAATTTTTATTGTGCCTTGTGGAATTTTGCTGGCTTGTGTGTTGGCGTTTATTATTTTCTTCAAAGCGTAGGAGCTTTTCGGATGTGTTTGAAGTTATTTAATTTTATCTTGCTTGCTGCTGTTGTTGTTCTGTCTGTTGGTATGACGGATGCGGGGCAGTGCTGCAAGAAGGCTAACGATTATGAGTATTTATGGGTTCCTTGTGAGCATGAAGGTTTGACGAATATCTTTAATGGTGAAGATTTCACTGGATGGAAAGAGCCTGAGTCCAAGGTTTGGAAAGTAGAAGATAGTTGTATAAGCTTTGCCGGGCCTATGGATAATGCACACAGGGAAGGCGGGTATATCTGGACTGAAAATCAGTATGGTGATTTTATTTTAGAGCTTGAGTTTAAGATTGACAAGGGCAGTAATAGCGGGATATTTTTCAGAACGGCAGATATTAATGATCCGGTTCAGAGCGGACTGGAAATACAGATCGAAGATTCTTATGGCAAGAAGGACAGCCGGTTAGAAAAATATGACTGCGGAGCCTTGTATGATTGTCATGCACCATTGAGGAACATGGAAAAAGAAGCTGGGCAATGGAACAAGGTTGTGCTTATTTGCAAGGAACAGAAGATATATGTTGCGATGAACGGGAAATGCGTTGTTAGTGCGGATGTTAATTTATGGTACGGCAAGGCAGGTTTTAATCCGGATGGGACGAAGAATAAATTTAAAAAAGATATTGCGTCCATGCCAAGGTATGGGCATATTGGTTTTCAGGATCATGGCTGTAAGGTTTGGTATCGTAATATCAAAATACGAGATTTGAACAAATAACAGCATTTTTTATTCAATGTTTGTTTATTTGAAGTGGTATATTTTGAACAAAGCCGTTCTTGACATGTATATACGTGAAATAGTATAAATATTGAGTTATTTGACGCAAAAATGCCAGTAACGGTGTTTTTGCACGAAAATGGTGAAATTTTAAATAGTTTGGAGATCCATGGTGAACGCAATGAAGAAAGACAAAAATGAAAAAGGTATGAACAGAAGAACGTTTTTGCGTTCTACAGCAGCGGTTGGCGCAAGTCTGGTTTTTGCACCCAAGTCATTTGGAGTTGAGGGCGGAACAGAAGATCTGAATGTCGGTATAATTGGCTGTGGTGCTGAAGGGCAGGTTCTTGTTGATGCATGTATGAAGATTCCAGGGCTGCGTTTCAAGGCAGTTTGCGATATATGGGAAAATATGAATCTCAAGCGAGTCTCCCGTATGCTTCAAGCATATAAGCATGAGAATAATGGTTATGTAGACTATAAAGAAATGCTTGAAAAAGAAAAGGATCTTGATGCTGTTATCGTTGCCACACCTGACTTCTGGCATGCAGATCATACTGTAGATTCACTTAAGGCAGGGCATCATGTTTATTGCGAAAAAGAGATGTCCAATACTCTTGAGGGTGCTAAGAGAATGGTTGATGCTTCCAGGGAGACGGGTAAGCTTTTACAGATCGGTCACCAGAGAAGAAGTAATCCAAGATATATTCACTGTTATGAAAAGCTTATTAAGGAGGCAGGGCTTCTCGGCAGGATAACAACAATCAATGGTCAATGGAACCGTTCGGCTAAACCTGATCTTGGTTATCCTGAAAAGTTGGCGATTGATCAGGCTACACTGGAAAAATATGGTTTTAAGAATATGCACCAGTTTATGAACTGGAGATGGTATAAGGGACTTGGCGGCGGGCCTATTGTAGATTTGGGTTCTCATCAGATAGATATTTTCAGTTGGTTCCTTGAGTGCAATCCTGTTTCTGTAATTGCCAGCGGCGGGACCGATTATTATGATAAAGCAACACATGAATGGTATGATACTGTGATGGCGATATATGAGTATGATACTAAAGTTGGCAAGGTAAGAGCTTTTTATGAGACAATAACAACCAACAGCAGCCAGGGGTATTTTGAAACATTTATGGGTGACAAGGGGACATTGCAGATATCAGAATCGAATGCGAGAGGCTCTGTTTATCGCGAACCAGATGCACCAGAATGGGATCAGTGGGTTAAGGCCGGCATTATCAATGAACCTAAGAAAGTAGAAAAGCCTGTGACGGCAACTGCTCAGCTTGATGTTCGTGAGACACTAGCACCACCAGCATATGAGATAGCAGCTAAGATGGACAAGAAATATCATCAGCCTCATCTGGAGAATTTCTTTGATTCTATTCGCGGCAAAGCTAAACTTAATTGTCCTGGGGAGATTGGTTACGAGACGGCTGTTACCGTTTTAAAGGTTAACGAGGCTGTTGAGGCGGCAAAGAGACTGGAATTTAAGCCTGAAGAATTTAAAATTTAAATTTTGATCGAGATATGACTAAAAAAGAATTGTTCTATACAATGTGTGCGTGTCTGCTTTTCTTTGCAGTGGATTGCGTGGTAGAAGCTGAGACGGAAAGTAAGCTTCTTGGTGATCAATTTGACGGCAGCAGGGCCAGGGGGATTCATTTGATTCCGCTGTATGACAGCCAGGATCAGAAGATATCGCCTGATGATGATCCGGCAATGCCTTTTTCTACGAAAAAGACCTGTGCTAAATGTCACGACTATGAAAAAATAAGTAAAGGTTGGCATTTCAATG
>CAZBKA010000001.1:30103-33955 GCA_964492365.1 uncultured Pirellulales bacterium
GATGGATCCGAATGCTGAGTCGGGCAAGGCAGGGCATCCATGGGTGTATGTTGATGTTCAGACTGCAACACAGATACCTATTTCATATCGTAACTGGCCTGGATTGTACCGTCCGGAGGAAGTTGGGATGACGACGTGGCAATTTATAAAAGAATTCGGAAGGCAGATGCCTGGCGGCGGAGCAGGGGAAGTTGACAGTGACAATCCTGCGGAGTCGATGCGAAGTTTTGTTTCAGGGAAACTTGAAATTAATTGCCTTGCATGTCATGAAGCTAACCGCGGTTATGACCAGGCAGAATATGTCACGCAGTTGCGGAAAGAAAATTATATGTGGGCACCAGCGTCGGCTTGTACTTTTGCTGATGCGGCAGGTGCAGCTAATAAGATGCCGGATACTTATGATCCAACGATGCCGGGAGTAATTGATGATCCTAAGCTTGTTCCGCCTTCAATAGAGTATAAGAGCTGGGCGTTTGACAGTAATAAAAGGGGTAATTTCGACATTGTAAAAAATATACCGTCTGAGAAATGTTTCTTTTGTCATTCGTCAGCCAATATGGAAATGAACAGCCTGCAGGAAGGTCTTAGTGGTAAGGATGTGCATTTGGCGGCTGGGCTTGGGTGTGTTGATTGTCATCGTAATGGACTGGACCATAAAATTACACGTGGTGATGAGTTCGGCAGTGAAAAATCTAATGATGCTTTGGCAGCGACAGCTTCGTGTAAGGGATGTCATCTAGGTAAACAGGACAGCGTGGTTCCATCTGCCGGACGTTTAGGTGCACCGAAGCCTACTCATGCGGGTATTCCGGTTGTTCATTTTGAGAAGCTTTCGTGTACGGCTTGTCATAGCGGTATTTGGCCTGGGAAGGAAACTTTGCTGGTTAAGACATCGATGGGACATGCATTGGGAACGCTTGGTTCCAGAAAGAATTCGGATGCGTTGCCTCATATTGTGACAGGAGTATTTGCTGAGAATTCTGATGGCAAGATCGGGCCTCATAATGTTGTATGGCCCGCTTTTTGGGGACAGATTAGTGGGGGCAAGGTTCGGCCTTTGAATCTGGATATTGTTAAAGGTATTGTGATTGATATTATTAAGGCTGATGTGCCATCGAGAGTTGCGCTGACATGGCCTGAGATGACAGAAGAAAAAATTACCAGTGCCCTTATTGCGTTGAAAGGTAGTGCAGAGGGCGGGGCTGTTTATATTGCAAGCGGAAAGATGTATAGTCTTGATGGTGAGGATAAGCTGGTAGTTGGTGACAATGTTGCATCTGAGCCTTATAAGTGGTCGATTGCTCATGATGTCAGACCTGCGGGGCAATCTTTAGGTGCTCGAAGTTGCGGCGATTGCCATAGTGTTGATCAGGCGTTTTCATTTGGTTCTGTTGCGATTGACGGACCGGTGAAAAATGCTCAGACGGCATTTAAAGACATGATGGAATTTCAGGATGTTAACCATCTTTATATGAAGTTGTTTGCGATGTCATTTGTTTTTAGACCAATAATGAAGACGGTTGTGCTTTTGTCATGTGCTGTTGTTGCGTTTGTTCTGCTTTTCTTTGCCTTGAGAGCATTGAAATGTGTTGTCAGGACGATGGCAGAAGATGATAAATAAATTACAAATTTAATTCGGGTTTTCGAATAATATGTTTAAAATTATTTCCATAGCATCTTTTTTAATTACGTTAGCGGCAATTGGATTGCATTGCTTAATCTTTCATCCGAAATTTGATGAATTATTTGGGCCTAAACGGTTGTGCAGGTGGCTTGATATTTTCCGGATACCGGTATTGATTATTACGGTTTGTTTGCCTGAGCAGAGCAGTAGTTTGTGGGGTGTTGTTAAGAAGCTGCTTTATTTGTTTGTTATGTTTTGTGTGTTGGTGCTGGTTGTAACTGGATTTTGGCAGCCTTTGCTTTATGGTAAATCATTGAGTGGTTATTTGATAATGATTCATTCTACTTTTGCACCGATATTTATTGTATGTTTTGCAATACTTGCGTTGGGCTGGTCGAAGCAGAACAGCTTTAACAGGTATGATTGTCCATGGCTTATGAGATTTTTGCAGAGGGTTGTTAAGCTTGGCATTTATGTTGAAAAGACTGAGAAAGAGGGGTTTTTGCCGGTTCGCAAGATTAGCTTCTGGGTTTTGATGTTTCTGGCTTTGGTGGTTGCGATGTCTATGGTTTCAAGTATGTTCAGAATATTCGGGACGGATATGCAGCATTTTCTGATGAATCTGCATCGTTACAGTGCGTTGACGTTTGTTCTTGTTGCGATGGTGCATACCTATACAACTGCTTTAGCTAAGGCGAGGCAGGAGATTTAATTTGCGATTTCAGATCGGCTTCTGGCAAGGAGAAGTCAGATGCAAATGCTAATTTTTTTTTAAGGACGGTAATTATGGAAATGGAATACAATATCCTGACTCAGATCGTTGCTTTGATGTGTGTTTTTGGTCTTGGAATGAGCTTTGCACTTTTGGGTTCCATCGGCGTTAAGCTGATGCCGAGACTGAAGATTGACCAGAGTAAATTCGGTACGATGATTTCGGCATTTATGTTTACGTGTTTGCTGGCTTCACTTATGATGGGTGTTATTGTTGATAAGGTTGGTTACAAGCCAGTAGCGGTTTTTGGTTTTATTGCGACAGCTGCTTGTATTTTTATTTTAGCTTACGGCAAAACTTTTGGAAGTTGCCTGATACCTTGTCTTTTGCTTGGCTTTGGAGCGATGGCACTTAATACGGCAGGCAATACACTGATACCTAAGATTTTGTATGAGGGAAAAAATGCTGCTGGTGCGAGTAACCTTGGAAATGTGTTTTTCGGCTTAGGACTTTTTGTAACACCATTGGCAGTGAGTTATCTTTTCAGGAAGGTAAAATATGAATTTGCAGTTGGTACATTGGGTGTTATTGTTCTAATACCAGTAATTTTTGCTCTGATTGCAGATTTTCCAGATATACCGGCAGGGTTTGAAATCGGCAGCGCATTTGCGTTATTGCTTGAACCGGTGGTTCTTGTAGCGGCGTTTGCATTATTTTGTTATATGAGTCTTGAATCATCATTTTGCAACTGGCTTGCTCCCTATGGTAAAGAAGTTTTCAGTAAAGATTTTCCTTCTTTAGATGTATCAATAGTTGATTCCAGGTCACAACAGATGCTTTCAGTGTTTGCTGTCGCTATGATGGCAGGGCGGTTGGTAACGAGCCAGATAAGTATGATAACTAGTCATGGCAGTTGGTTTATAGCAGGTGCAGCGATATTGTCAGCATTAGTTATCCTTGCAATGGTTAAAGGTGGTGCTATATGGACCTCTGCCTTGGCGGTATGTGCAGGTTTTCTTTTTGCTCCATGTTTTCCAACGGTAGTTGGTGTTATGTATGCTAAGCATCCGGAAAACTTTGGCAGTGTTTTTGGAATAATCTTTGCGATTGGTCTTTTGGGTGGTGTTTTTGTTCCTAAGACAATTGGCAAGCTTGCAAAGGGGTCTTCAATTCAAAAAAGTCTCAAACTTTTGATTCCTGCCTGCATATTGTTAGTTGTGCTAGCGTTAATTCTTGGTAAGATGAAAGCTGTTGCAGCAGGATAGATTGGTTTGTTTTAGTTATGTTGGTATGGAATTAGTTTAAATAATTATAGAGTAAATGTTTAAAGAATTGAGGTAAAAAGAAATGTCAAAAAAATATTGTTTTGCGGTTAAGGCAACATTAGTTGCAATGCTGGTTTTGAGTTTGTTTATCTGTTCCTGTAAGAAAAGTGGGGAAAGCAAAGAATCCACAAAGACAGTACCAGCAAAAGAGGTTACTGCTCCTGTAGCTCCGGTAGCACCTGCGGCCCCTG
>CAZBKA010000001.1:34055-59891 GCA_964492365.1 uncultured Pirellulales bacterium
ATGTTTGTTGGTACGCCACAGGATATATCTGTGCCGAACCTTGAGAAGCCTACCGGTAAGGCAAGAGATCCTTTCTTGGCACCGGCTGGCGTTACTAATGTCGCATTGAATAAGCCAATCACAAGTACTGACGAAGAACCTATCATCGGTGAGATCGAGATGATAACAGATGGTGACAAGGATGGTGCTGACGGCAGTTATGTTGAGCTTGGACCCTTTTTACAGCATGTTACTATTGACCTTGGAGTTGAGTGCGAGATTTATGCTATCGTAGTCTGGCATTTTCATAAACAGGCGAGAGTTTATTATGATGTTGTTGTTCAGCTTGGTGATGATGCTGACTTTATTAACAATGTTCGGACAGTTTTCAACAATGACCATGATAACAGTTCAGGGTTGGGTATCGGCAAGGATATGCATTATGTCGAAACTAATGAAGGCAAGCTTATTGATGTTAAGGGACAAAAGGGACGCTTTGTTCGTTTGTACAGCAATGGTAATACCGGCAATGAATTGAACCACTATATTGAGGTTGCAGTTTACGGTAAGCCTGTAAAATGAAACTATTGAAAAAATGTTGCGTAGCTTTACTGCTCGCAACAATTATTGCATTGACGCTGCGTGGGTTCGGACTCACGCAGCGTCCGATGCATACAGATGAGGCTGTTCATGCGATAAAGTTTATAGATTTGCTTGAACATGGCCAATATCGTTATGACCCCATTGAGTATCATGGGCCTGCTTTGAATTATTTCACACTTGCTGCAGCCTGGTTTGAAGGTGCAAAAACGTCTTTAGAAATCGATGAATATACGCTCAGGGTGGTTCCTGTTGTATTTGGGGTGTTGATTGTATTGTTGTTTTTTTTGTTTTACGACGGGTTGGGGAGCAAGGCCTTGGTGTTCGGGGCGTTCTTAACAGCGATTAGTCCGGCATTTGTTTTTTACAGCAGATATTATATTCAAGAAATTCTATTGGTTTTTTTTACGTTTGCTTTTATTGCGGGTGTGTGGCGGTATTGGCAGAGCAGGAAAATCAAATGGGTTATTGCATCTGGTGTTTCTGCGGGGTTAATGCATGCTACCAAAGAGACTTGTGTAATTGCCTTTGGTGCGATCTTTATTTCTGCTTTGATAGTGTTTTTTCTAAGTAGAAAAGATAGACAATTTTTGGATTCATTTAAGAAAATATCAACGGAGCATATTGTAGTTGGGATTTTGTCGGCTGGTTTTATTTCCGCGTTATTTTATTCATCATTTTTTACGAATATGTCCGGTGTGGTTGATTCTTTTTTAACTTATAAAAGTTATCTGACCAAGGCGGGGGAAAACAAATTTCATATTCACAATTGGTATTATTATCTTGAGAGGCTTGTGTATTTTAAATCGGGTGATGGGCCTATCTGGAGTGAGGGATTTATTGTCGTATTAGCGGTTGTTGGTTTTGTTCTTGCGGCAGCTAAAAAAGTTCCGACTGGAGTTAACGTTTTCTTAGCTAGGTTTGTTGCTTTTTATACGCTTATTATGGTAGTTGTTTATTCCGCAGTCGCTTATAAGACGCCTTGGTGCTGCCTTGGTTTTCTGCATGGGATGATAATTCTAGCTGGGATAGCAATGCAGGCGATAGTTGAGGTGGGCAAGAGCAGGGTTGTTCGTGGTTTTGTATGGGTTGTGTGCATAGCGGGATTGGGTCATTTGGCTTTTCAGAGTTATCTTGGGTGCTATAAATATGACAGCAACCCGGTGAATCCATATGTTTATGCTCATACGAGCAAAGATATTTTCAAGATGGTGGATAAGGTTAAACAGGCAGCTTTATTGAGTGGGTACGGGGACAATTTGGCTGTTGATGTTGTTTGCAGCAATTCGGATTACTGGCCTTTGCCTTGGTATTTGAGACAGTTTAAGAATGTTGCCTGGGAAAGCGAAATGAATTTCAGCAGGGAGGCTGAGCCTGTAATAATAATATCGCCTGATTTACAAAACGATCTTATGAAAAAGTTATATGAAATGCCTGAGCCTGGTAAGAAAAATATGTACCTTTATCTTTTTGAACCAAATTGTGAGCTTAGAGCTAATGTAAATCTGCTTGGGTTCATATCTAAGGACCTGCATGATATAATTGGGCAGAATGAAGCTGGCGGCAAAAATCAATAGAGTATTGAGATGACAGAATCCTGGACAGATAAAAAAGATGTGAGTAGTTATTATAAAAATATTAAAAATCTGCGGCATTTTCGTTACGAAGCGATGGCGACAGTGTTTGAGGTTTTTATTGTTCATGAGAATGGTGATTATGCTCAGCAGGCGGCTTATGCGGCTTTTAATCTGCTTGACAGGCTTGAGGCGGAGCTGAGCAGGTATATTGAGAACAGTGATGTATCTATCATTAGTAATCTGCCGGTAGGGGAAAAATATACATTAGGCATCAATACATTTAACTGCCTGAAGCAATGTCAGCAGCTTTATCTTGATACGAATGGTTGTTTTGATATTACTATCGGGGCCTTGTTTGATTGTATGCTTGATAAAGATAAAAAACTGTTGAATCCTACAGATGAGCAATTGACCTGGGCGAAAGAGCATACGGGGGCGGATCTTTATTTGCTTGATGCGGATTTGATAACAGTTGAATTAAAGAGGAGTCCCCTGAAGATTGACCTGGGTGGTTTTGGGAAAGGCTATGCGGTTGATGAGATGGCTAAGGAGCTTGTGGATTGGGGAATAGAGAATGTATTGATACATGGCGGCAGGAGCAGTATTTTGGGGATGGGTCGACCTGATGGGGAAAAGGGGTGGCCGGTGGTTGTGAGCAATCCATTGGATCGGGGACATGTTTTCGAGAGGCTTTATCTTTGTGATTATGCTATAAGCGGCTCTGGATTGGAAAAGGGCAGTCATATTATTGATCCGCGTCGTGGTGAGCCTGTTGAGGGTAAGGTTGCATCGTGGTCAGCCAGTGCAACGGCAGCGGTTGCTGATGCGTTGTCAACGGCATTTATGATAATGAATGATGAGGAGATACAAAGATACTGTGAGGATAAGCAGGGTGACCTTGCAATGGTTATGAAAGATGGCGGCGTGGTTGTTAAGTTTGGAGACTGGCCTGGTGATGGCAACCTTGGGACAGTTTAGTTTTTTGTATGTTTCATCAGGGCGATTTTTATTTTTATAAGTTCACATATTAATGTAAAAAAATTGCGTTGCGGACAAAGCCTGCTGTCAAGATCACAAGTCCATGTCACGGGGAATTCTTTTATTCGGTATCCTTTTTTAAGTGCTCTTTTTATAACTTCGACATCAAACATGAAACCATCGATAGTACATTGTTTATAGAGCTGTCTTGCGATGTTTCCTTTATATACTTTGAAGCCGCATTGGGTATCTGTAAATTCTGCAGGGATATTCATGAGCAGAATTGCGCAATATCTGAAAAGTTTTGATAATAATTGTCTGTATTTTGGCTGGGGTACTTTTATATTGGAGTCAGACATTTTTCTTGAGCCGTGAGCTACGTCGCAAATGTCATTTTTCAGAAGGGTTATTGCTTTGATGGCATCCTGGTATGGAATGCAGGAGCCACTATCAACAAACATAACATAGTCGCCGGTGGAGCTTTCGATGCCTGTCCTTATGGCGTAGCCTTTGCCATGATTTTGCGGCAATTTAATAACGGAGAGTTTAACTTTTTCCGGCGTTTTACAGTTAACGGCAGTTTGGTACGTATTGTCAGTGCTGCCATCATCGACGACAATTATTTCGGCATCGAAGTTGTTTTCCTGTGCGAATTTGCAAGCAGCTTTTATATCATGAGCAATCTTGTTACTTTCATTAAAGGCCGGTATGACAATAGTAATATTCATATTTGTTTGCCGTTTATTTAAACTATTTGGGAGCTTTTACCTGTGCATATAGCCTATAGAGTTATTTTCTTTGAATCTTATCTTATATTTATCAGGATTATAAAAATTATAATCTACAGCTCTCATGTATTCGTATGGGCCGGCGTTTCTTACTATTTCGATAAGTGACGTGATTTGTTTTTGTGATTGGAAAGAACCGATAGCTTTCAGTTTATTTTCGAGGAAAGATATTGGAGTTTTCATCTGCAATTGGGGTGGAGTTGGAAAATCACAATAGACAGCCATTTCATTGAAATATGGGGTTTTTTCGAGTGGTTTACCGAGTTCAGGCCAGATATTTCCGCTTGCGTGGAATACACTAATCAAAAATTCTTCGTGAACGATTTTGTGATCAGGGTGCAAGTCAGTTGAAGTTGGCAGGAAACACTGTGTTGGTCTGGTTTTGCGCAGGAAATAAGTGAAGGCGTTTTGCAGACCGGTAAATCCCTGATAAACGGCTTTCTCATTTTTTCCGGCAATACGTCGTCCTCTGTATAAATGTACCTGGCTGTCTGGGAACCCTAACCAGAATATATTTTCTTTTGGGATGCCGAGTGACTGATAACATTCAAAGGTCTCTTTCTCACGGATTTGAGAGATTGAGTCTTTTTCTTCGTGAGAGCAGTAGCCCATTGCTCCATCTGTTACGATCATAATATAAACGGGGACGTTTTCGAGTTTTGCCAGCTGCATCAGAAGTCCGCCACCAAGAACCACGTCATCGTCATGAGGGCTTACAAAGAGAAAACATTCCTTCTTGTTTTGCCAGTGTTTCGAGACCCCAGCCAATGTGTCGGCGACTCTTCTTTCATCTCCAACAAGTCTGATGAATTGTGGTTTATCTGTCATTTTTATTTATCTCCAATTAATCGGCGAAATTTTTAAGTAAATCTATAGCACTTTTAATATCATTTAATCTATTATCTCCGGCTTCGCGTTCTACCGCTAAAGCGCCGGTATAACCTGTAGTTTTTAATATGTTCAGAAATTCTGTAGTGTTTACCTGACCATAATTCCATGGTACTTCACGGCCCCATGTTCCTTTTGTCTGTGTTCGGACCGCATCTTTAATGTGCAGGTGTTTTACCCATGGTTTTAATATTTCTATTGCCTGAGCCGGATAGCCTTTATCATAGAGTATTATGTTTGCTGGGTCAAAGTTTACACCAATTGCGGGATGATCGAGATGCAGGAGAAAACTTTTTAACTCTGCGGCAGTCTCCTGTCCCGTTTCAAAAAGCAGCATGATGTTCTTTTCTCTTGCCTTGTCGGCCAATTCTATTGCCCGATCAGTGATCTTTGTTAATGTTTGCTGATTTTTCATGTCAATGAAACCGAAATGGAAAGTCAGGTAGTCAACGCCGAGGTCAGCTGTTATAGCGATGCCATCAATTACTCTTTTACGGTTGTCTAGCCAGCAATCATCGGGTATTATGCCACCGGTGATCCTTATTTTTTCGAGTGTGGAGTAATCTTCCTGTGGAAAATTCATCATGGTGGCGGATATTTTCCAGTTTTTAGATTCAATATTACGAAGGTAGTTGCTACCGCCTTTATCTAATGCAGGTGAGAGAGCAAGGTGGATATGGTTAATTCCGGTTTGGTCCCTTAGAGATTCAATTTTTTCAAAATCATTTTTTAAAGACCATGTGCAAACACTGATAGGCCAGTTATCACATTTAATCATCTTAAATGAACTTCCTTTCCTGTTATGGCCGATTTCTTTTCCGCAAGTATTATCCTGACAGAGTCGAGTGACTGAGCTGGTGTTGTAATCTGCGGCAGATTTTGGCCTTCGATTGTTTTAAGAAAATGTTCGATTTCAAGAGAGTAGCCATCGCCTGGGGCAACTTCTGGTGTGAATGAGTCGCCTTGAGCTGGACATATTTTAAATGAAGGAGTTCTTGTGCAATCAAATACTATTGTAGCCTTTTCCATGATGATATTAAAGCTCATTTCGAATCCGAAACCTGGCATCATTGCCCAACTACCTTCAGCAGTGACAATTACATCATCATCGAAAGTATAGTCTGTTATAATATGGTCTATATCGTTTGTTATTACTTTTACGCCTTTGGATCTGACGGATTTTGGGAAGCCGAATAAATATTGTATATAGTCGGTATCATGAATATGCAGATCAAGGATGACACCACCGCTTTTGTCTGACTGACTTGTCAGCCAGTTGTTCCATGACCATGATGGAGTGAGTGAAAGTCTTCTGAAGCTTGCAGCTTTGACTTTGCCGTATTTTCCGGAGTCTACTATTTCTTTTGTTTTTGCGTATTCGGGCCAGAATCTTATGCAGTGGCCGATCTGCAGGACCTTATTATTTTGTTGAGCTTCGATAATCATGTCGAGACAATCATGTTCATTTAGAGCCATCGGTTTTTCGCAGAGAACATTTACGCCGGCCTGCAATGCTTTTACTGTGAAGTCCTTGTGCATGAATGTTGGCAGGGTTATGGATACAGCATCGAGATTTGCTTCCGCGAGCATTTTATCATAATCTGTATAAAGATTAATTCCGGTAAGATCAAGCTGCTCTTCTGTGCTTTTTATGTTACCAACAACTTGTGAGCTTTCTTTAAGCTTGCTTATATCTGCGTCACAAATTGCAACAATCTCGACTTTACTGTTATCTTTGTAGCAACGAAAGTGCATCTTTCCCATAAAACCGAAACCAACAATGCCGATTCGCTTCATGTAATAATCCTTTTTGAAAAATAAACATCCATCTGTAACATGACAATAATAACATGTTAGAGACGATACGCAACTCTAAACCGGTATACTGTTGAAGCTTTTATGATGTTCGTTTTTAAAGGAGATTATCCCCTGAAGTTTTCGGCTAATTCAACCATTGTTTCATAATTTTTCATGGTGGTTTTTGAGATATTACGTCCATACGGCGAAGCTGATGGCATTAGTACAAAGCCTTTGCCTTGGCCTTTTGTACCATCGATAAGAGCCTGTGAAACAATTTTTTTGAAATCGTTATTGGGGGTGTTCTCGACGTCTACGATTTCGATATTTCCGAAGAGTACAAGGTACTTTCCGTATTTTTCTCTCACATAACTTAATTCCACATTGCCTTGTGGCGGAGGTTCGACAGGGTCTATTGCAGATGCACCCATCTGAACGATGTAGTCGAGGATATTTTTAATTTTGCCGTGCGAGTGTATTCTTGCAAAGCCTTTGTTTTTTTCAATCATTTTTACCATCGGGCCAGTGTAGCGGACGACGTATTCATCGAATAGCTGTGGGGGCAGGTACGGTTCTGTTACATATTCAGGGCCATAAATTCGCCAGAGATGTCCAGGGAATTCTTTAGCGACTTTCTCAGTTCTTTTGTGGATATAACGGGAGACTTTTTCAAGCAACTGATGATAGAGACTACTTTCTGTGAAAGCAAAAATAGTGAAGTCTTCCATTGAGAATAATGAAGCCACTGCACAGATGGGGTCCTCAGTATCGACCATTATAATTCCTTTGTCGCCGAGGGCCTGGTCTTCTTCTATAAGGTGTGTCGTGTCGATATTTTCCTGAAAAACTTCATCTGGCAGCTGCAAATATGCTTTTATATCATCAGTGCTTTTCAGCAGGTGCTCAAGAGTCCATATTGTATCGAGGTGAGGGTCCCGACGCGTTAATGAAGTTAAAGTTCTGCCCGCGACGTTTACTGTTGTCTTTGTAAATTTGCTGCCGTCTTTGACGTATTGCTCTATTTTGAAGAACTCATCTCTGATATTAAGTGAAGATTTTTTTCCGGAAATGTCCCATGCCTCATGGGAGTGTAGTCTTACAGCAGACTTCATTCTGATAATGTCTGTTTTTTCTTCTGCCAGTTGCAGCAGGGGCCTCCAGGTAGGTGAATTATAGATGTTAAATTCATCGCTATCATTTGGGTCGCTGTTGAATCCCCCTATTTCATAGAAGCTCACTGCAGGCCTGTCGACAGGTTTTCCCTGCAGTGTAGCCATTAATCTTTCACGTCGATTCATTGAATTTCCTGAATTACTCTAAATTAAGTTTGCCCCAGAATTTAAACAGCAAAACAACAGAAAAAGCAGAGAGGGTTGTGAGAAGTACTGCCTGGATAACCTCACCATATATCCAATATCCTGTTGCGAATATAGCAGAGTAGACAAAAACGCAGCCTATGACCATGCACAATATACCATAAGGCATGTCCCATTTTTCTCCGCTTTTTTCGATATCGACACCATCTTTTTTAGCCAGAGCTTTAATATGGTTCCAACCAGGACCTCCGGCATGGACAAGGTTGCAGAATTTGTACAGAGTTTTTTTGTCAGTTGGTTTTGTGATAAATGTTACTAATACCCATGCGAAAGTTGTAATTGCGATTCCGAGAATAAGCTTTTCCCATCCCTCAAGATGAGGGCCAATTTTGTCATGTACCATATTGAAATAACATGCAACGAAGAAAGAAACCACCATTGCGGATATTTCACTGAAAGCGTTTATTCGCCACCAGAACCACCTCAGGATGAATATCAGACCAGTTCCTGCGCCAATTTGCAGGATCATGTTGAAAACCTGCATTGAATTTTCTAAAAACAGGGCAAGTACACAAGCGGCCACCATTAAGAGAAAAGTGGAAATTCGTCCAACAGTAACGAGTTGTTTTTCTGTGGCATCTGGACGTATGAAACGTTGATAATAATCATTAACGATGTATGATGAACCCCAGTTAAGGTGAGTTGCTATCGTTGACATATATGCCGCAATTAGAGATGCGACAACCAGACCTAACAAACCATGAGGCAGGAATGTCAGCATTGCAGGGTATGCCATATCGTGTTTTATAAGGTTTGGGTTCATGTTAGGGAATGCGGTTTTGAGTGATTCTAAATCCGGGAATACGATCAGTGAACAAAGTGCAACGATAATCCATGGCCAAGGTCTGAGTGCATAGTGAGCAACATTAAAAAACAAAGTTGCGCCGAGAGCATTTTTTTCATCCTTTGCCGCCAACATTCTTTGAACCATGTATCCACCACCGCCTGGTTCTGACCCTGGATACCAAACGCTCCACCACTGCACAGCGAGAGGAATGATAAATACGGCCATCAATACGTCTTTATTTGAGAAATCCGGGAAGAAATTTAATTTGTTAACTACATTAGGATGACATATCAGGGCACTTAGACCATTTATAGAAGGGTGATCTACAGCAATAAAAGCAGCTGCTACTGCTCCAAACATTGCTACTCCGAATTGGAAGAAGTCCGTGATCAAAACACCTTCGAGACCGCCTAACATACTATATGAGACAGTTATTATAGCTGCGATTGATACCGTCTGCCAAGGTTTCAGATCGAGCATGATATTTCCGATTTTAATAGCGGCCAATGTAACGGAAGCCATGACTACGATGTTGAAAAATACACCGAGGTATAATGCTCTAAAGCCTCTCAAAAACGCGGCAGTTTTTCCGCTGTAACGAAGCTCATAAAATTCTATGTCTGTCATCACGCCTGATCGTCGCCAGAGTTTTGCGTAAACAAAAACGGTTAACATTCCGGTCAGCAGAAATGCCCACCAGACCCAGTTGCCGCTGACGCCATTTTGCCTGACAATATCAGTGACAAGGTTTGGGGTATCAGTAGAAAAAGTGGTTGCTACCATTGAAACGCCTAAGAGCCACCAGGGCATACTTCTTCCTGAAAGGAAAAAATCAGAGGAGCTTTTGCCAGCCCTTTTTGCAACAACAACTCCTATAACGAGTGAAATTACAAAAAACGCAATAACCGAAATCCAGTCAACTGCTTCTAATCGCATTTATGCTTATCTCCTTACAAACGTCATATTTAGATACCTCTGTAATGCTGGAAAATACTTATCCTGTGCATTATTTGGTATTGTTATACCATGTATTATTTTTTTATGCCAGCCCGGTTTCGAAAAATTATACACCAAAAGCAGGTTTTTTGGTTTTCCATTTTCCGCGGGTGAAGTCGGGTACTTTTACAGGTTTTCCATGTATATTTTCCGTCAATCTTTCACATCGAGTCATTTTTGGCCGTCCTGCTTTTTCTGAGATTGTCCATGAGCTTTTTTAAGGCTTTTAAATAGTGAGCGAATATTGAAAAAGCCACCTGTTGTAACAGTTACAGCCAGTGCCGCAAAAATCACAAAGCTGGCAAAAAAAAGATAGACCATAAATTTATCCAAAATTGCATATTTACTGTTCCTCAATTTGGTTATTATTTGAAGATATTTGTTTGCCGAGGCACTGGTTGAGGTGCATCAAATATTTGGTAATCGGTGGTCAAATTTGTATTTTTGCAATTATTGTGACTGAAATATCTTCGAGATAAAGTTTAAAATCTTGTTTTTCAAGACATTGTTTGGTATTCTACTGGAAATGGTGCTCATCGGCGTAGTTGAGCAAAATTATACTGTGTCATATGGGAAATCCCATATCAAACAAGAAGACAGATTGATCGTATACCTTGTTGATTTTCAGTGAGTACCGAAACGCCTTGTTTTTATATAAATGTTTCATCGGAATTGGGCAGAGTGCATTTCAATGTACAGCAGATGGATTCGGGGCGACGTGCAAATAAATAAATTTACGGTATATGGAGTAGTTATTGTTAACTTCAAAAAATAAAATTAGAATACTGTTTGCTTTAGTATGTGCCTTGGTTATGTGCAGGATTGCAAGCATTAAGGAGAAAGAGTGTGACACATTTTTCCTGGCTTTTGGACGGTAGTATTGTCGGTTTTTATCTTCTGGGAACCATGATTGCCGGAATTATGGTTGCAAGGTATGTCGGCAAAGTCGAACATTTTCTTGTGGCCGGCCGCGAAATGAATGTGTATTTAGGTATTGCATCGCTTGCGGCAACCGAGTTTGGCATTGTTACCTGTATGTATTCGGCACAAAATGGGTACAAATACGGATTTGCAGGAGCGACACCAGGCATACTTATGGCACTGGCAATGTTCTTTGTCGGTGTCACTGGTTTCTGCATTAAACCGCTTCGTAACTCCGGTGTAGTTACCATTCCCGAACTATTTGGAAAACACTTCGGACCTCGTATTCGATGGGCCAGCGGCATGGTAATTGTACTTGGCGGCCTGTTTAATATGGGAGTGTTTCTCCGTGTTGCAGGCGAGTTTCTGGTTCTGGTGTCTGGGCTTAATATCGCGTATCTCGAAATTACTATGACCATTTTACTCATTGCCGTGGCGATATATACAATTCTTGGCGGAATGCTTTCTGTACTGATAACTGATTTTCTGCAATTTGTGGTTATGAGCATCGGTCTTATTTTGGTAACAATTCTCATATTTGTAAAAATCGGATGGTCAACCCTGATTAAAACTGTCGAATCGCACTACGGTGCGGGGGGATTTAATCCATTTATAAATAATGACATGGGCTGGGAGTATGTAGTATTCTTCGCATTGCTCAGTCTTGCGTCAGTTCTGACGTGGCAGACGACTATCGCCAGGGTGCTTGCCGCGAAGGATACCAGAACCGCTCGGAAAATATATACCGGCACATCTTTTTTCTTTGTCTGCCGTTTTCTGATTCCGGGTATTTGGGGCATTGCCGCACTTGCCTCGCTAAAATTCAACAGTACAGCATCGTCTCCGATAGCAATGAATGGACAGGAATCTTTGTATGGTATGCCTATGTTTTTAAGCACATTTGTGCCGGCTGGACTGATGGGGGTGCTTATCGCGGCAATGCTGGCAGCCGATATGTCAACTGATTCATCGTATATGCTCACATGGGGCAGTGTAATCTACAATGACATTATGGCGCCGTTTAGAAAGACCAAGTGGTCTGAGAAAAGAGGCCTGTTGTGGAATCGCATGATTGTGGCGTGTATAGGCTTATTTTTGCTCGTGTTTGGTCTTTGGTATAAACTGGAAGGTGATCTGTGGGCTTATCTCGGCCTTACCGGAACAATTTATCTGTCAAGCATATCGGTACTTTTAATTGCCTGCTGTTATTGGAAAAAGGCAAATAGCTGGGGTGCTGCGGGGGCAATTATAATAGGCGCTATTGTGCCGATACTCTTTTTAGTTATAGAAAAAGTACCCGTTACTAAAGATTTTGCTAAAACCATCGGTCCATATTATTCAGGTGTTCTTACGTATTTGCTTACTGCCGTTGCAATGGTAGTTGGTTCATTGATAAAACCGCAACGATTGGCTAATACTAATGTTGATTAAGAAATAATGTTTTTGGCTATGGAGGTTATAAAATGTTTTCTGGACACTGGTTCTGGTTTGGTCTGACCAGCGCATGCATTATTTGGTATTCCACGATTACCGTTTATGTTGCATTCAAAGGCTCATTGGATATCAAGAGGATGCTTGAGAAGCTGTCAGATGGGAATATCAAATCAGATGTTGAAAAAAGTTAAGTTTTCGCTATCTCCTAATGCTCAGTAAGGTTTAACTTTATAATGCGTTTGATAACCAACGACCAAGTTCGATGGTTTTATATATGTTGCCGTTAGCAGGCAGTATATCTCCAATATTCAGAATAACCCTGCCCTTGAGAGCTTTGATAATTCTGTCGGCAAAAATTGTTATTTCATCAATCGTGTAATCTTCTACGAAGAAGATAGATGGCACGCCGCAATAAGCAGCCATTTTATTGTTCATTGCCTGGGGCAGCTCTTCTACTTCATAGTTTGTCATAGGTGCCGGGGTGCAGCCGTCGAGCAGGTCAAAGCTGTTTTTTCTTACGAGATCGAAAAGGGCTTTGAAGTTTCCATCGAGATGTGTTGAGAATATTTTGTTTTTTTTGTGGAGGATGTCACCTGCTTTTTTATAGAAAGGGATACAGTACTTTTCGTACCAGAGAGGGTTTAATATTTGCTGGTCAGCGTGGTCGGAAAGTATTGCGATATCTGCGGGACTATCCGCGGCGAGTTGAATCAGCTTGGTGTCAATTATTGTTTGAGCGTGGAGGACCTCATCAATTATTTGTGGGTTGTCCATCATCGTATAGGCGGTTTTTTCCAGTCCAGCATATTCCTCAACTATTTTTCCGAATGGCGATCGCCAGAGTACTATGTCGGCTATGCCTAAATCACCTATCTGGTTTAAGATGTTCTGAATGTGCTGATAGTCGGCTATTGGTTTTGTATTTTTGATAACGTGCAGCAGAACTTTCCAGTCATTTTCGTTTTCTATGAAAAGTTTAACAGGGCACAGGCTTCCATCGTTCGCGATGCCGTCGATTCTGCTAATGGTTCCAATTGGGGTTTTGAATTCTTTAGTAATCTGTCTGCCAGTTATGTGCTGATTTAAAGTGCAGTTTGTATATTCGAATCGGCACCAGTCATAGATGTGGACATGGAGTCCCCAATTAAAATTTCTGTAAAAATCGAGATATGTCCAGTCTGCAAATTCTTTCGGCATTGTGCCTGGGATTTTATTTATCTCCATGTCGTCTGGAATAAGACAGCCGGTTGGTATTTTATGGCTTTGGGTTATATCTTTAAGCCTTTTGTCTTTATACCATTCGCTGATATCAGGTGAAAAGAGTGTTTTGTCTGTCTTTTGACCTGTCAGTATATTCATAGCAATTTGTTTTTGGTTCAATTTATTATCCTTAACTCATTAAACACCAAAGGCGGGTTTTTTAGTTTTCCATTTTCCGCGGGTAAAATCTGGCATTTTTACTGGTTTACTGCCGGAAGCAATTGATTTTTCCGAAAGTGGGCCTGTAACGCACATTGCCACTGAGTCGTAAACATCGATAGGTGGTTGCGTTTTATTTCTTACAGCTTCTACAAAGAGCATCAGTTCCAGCGGGTCGGTCCCATCGTGAAATGAAGCGGCGGCTGGATCCATGTTCTTTGACCAGTTATGTTCAAATTCTTTTTCATAAGGAGCAAAAGGTTCCCATTTATGATACTGGGGGGTTCTATCTGCGATGTAAACACTCTTTCTATCGGCTCCGGCGGTATCTCCACCCATTTCATCGTAAAGGCCTCTTGTACCCTGAACCATCCAGCGGTTGTCGTATGGTCGAGGCAACTGCATATCGTAGTTTATGACGATAGTTTTGCCTTTTATGGTCTTAATTACAGTTGTTACGATATCGCCCTGAGCAAATTTGCGTTTTGCATTTGGGTGGTCAGCTCCAAACTTTCGGACAAAGCTGTCATTTATTCCTAAGCTTTTTGAAGCCGTTGAAGTCAGATAGTCGTAATAATCACCGCAACCGATGTCTAACCAACTAAGTACAGGGCCTAACTGGTGAGATGGGTATTGGTCACGGTTGTGCTTTTCTAAAAATTTTGCACCCCATCTGTCTTGACCAGTTTTTTCGTCGAAAAACCAATGGTCAACGCAGTCGTGGCTGTGTGCACAATGACAGTGAATGATTTCGCCGAGCAGACCTTTGCGGATCATGTTCAGAACAGCGAGGTTATCTTTTCTGAAGCTCCAGTTTTCGAGCATCATACAGGGGACCTTTGTTTTCTCGTGGGTATTTACAAGATCCCAGCAGTCTTCCAATGAGTATGAACATGGTACTTCCACACCGGTGTATTTGCCCGCTTTCATTGCGTCAACAGCCATTGGGGTATGCCAGTCCCATGGGGTTGAGATTATGACGGCATCGAGATCATCTCTTTCGAGAAGTTTTTTGTATGCGTATTCATCTTCAAAGTAGCCCTGTGGGGTTTTTCCGCCTTTTGATGTGACCATATTTTGTGCAGCAGCGAGGTTTTCTTTGTTTATGTCACAGACTGCCGGTATTTCTACGTTTTTTACGTAGTTCAGCATTACATCCATTAGAGTTCTGCCGCGGTTGCCTGTTCCGATGAAGCCGACTTTAACTATTTTTTCCTGGGCAAAAGCAGGTTTAATTTTTATGGATGCCAAAGCTAATCCTAAAGCCGCAGCAGTGTTGGCTTTGAGGAAGTCTCTTCGATTAAGTGGTGCCATTTTTTACATCTCCTTTAATTTAAAAAGGTTTATTATAATAACTGAAACATAACAGAAAGATGAATTTTAACTTCTC
Source organism: uncultured Pirellulales bacterium (assembly GCA_964492365.1). Classification (GTDB taxonomy): domain Bacteria; phylum Planctomycetota; class Phycisphaerae; order Sedimentisphaerales; family Anaerobacaceae; genus JAGLTN01. Next base: position 48,986 of record CAZBKA010000001.1, read on the forward strand.
GCAAATTAAACAACAAGAAATTTTGTGTAAATACTTTTGAGTTTAAGAAGTATGATTGTTATTAGCAAAATTGTGTTATCAGTCAAAGAAATAGTCGTAAATATCAGGTAAATGTGTGTTGTTCAAGTGTGTAAGTTTTTGTACAATCACAATTGTAATAATAATGAGTTTGATTTGGGATAATTCCAACGAACTTGGATAATATGCAAATTAAAAGTCCGGAGATATATATGGTAGCTGTTCGAGGTTTTGGGAATCGATTGATCGCCATAGCAGGATTGGTTTTTTTGAGTTGTTTTGCTGTTGGCTGTGGTAAGATGCAGGTCTGCTTAGATTCAGAGACGGGTCAATATGTCATTATAGATGATGGCAAAAAAGTGCTTCAGTACAATTATGCAACAGTTGAACCTGATGATGAGTATCTCAAAGAAGTTAAACCCGACAGCAGAATGTATGCGGTAGGACGTAGTAATTATATACATCCGCTGTTTGGACCAGATGGGCAGGAACTTACACTGGATTGGTCGAAGGACCATCCCCATCATCGTGGTATCTACTGGGCTTGGCCTGAGGTACAATATCATGGTGAAACAGCTGATCTGCATGCTTTACAAAATATATTTGCCAGACCAACGGGTAAAGTTGAATCTTATTGCACAAATAATTATGCGGAAATTTCGGCGGAGAATAAATGGATGTGGCACGATAAAACCCCGATCGTTATTGAAAATGTAACGATCCGTGTAAATAAAGCATCTAAAGACGGGCGATATATTGACCTGAACCTCGAATTCAAAGCTTTGGTGGATTCAGTTACAATTGCAAGGCGAGATACAGATACTTATGGTGGGTTGAATATTCGTCTTGCTCCTGTCAAAGATATGAAGTTTGACCATTATGCTGATGATGCTGATGCAGCCCAAAGTCCAGCATGGCAGGGGGTAACTGGTATATGGAACCCATCTGAAAAACCGACGGTACTGGCTGTTTTTGAAAAGGCAGACAATCAGGATTATCCAGGTGACTATATTGAGTATCCTTATCTGCCCTGGTTTCAGCCGACATTTCCAAAAAAACAGAAACGATATGAATTAAAAAAAGATGAACCGCTGGTGCTGCAGTATCGGTTTTGGATAGCTTCGATGGACCGGCCCAGCGACAGGCAATATCGCCAACAGTGGCAGATATATCAAAAAACCAATATGAAATAATCAGGAATAGTAAAAATGAAATCATCTGAAATGTCACGACGAGAGATGCTTAAGTATACAGCCGCCGCTGTCATGATTCCGACAATTGTACCTGCAAGCGTCTTCGGAGAAAACCCGCCATCGGAGAGAGTTAATCTTGCTGTAATTGGTACAGGGGGTAAAGCTAATGGCGGTATGCAGAACTTTATAAACCATACGCAGGCACAAATTGTCGCGCTGTGTGATGTTAATCGTAAAAATCTGGAGAGCACAGCTTTTGCTGCCAAATTATCTAAGGACCAATGTTATGAAGATTACCGCGAAGTACTGGCACGAAAGGATGTTGATGCTGTGTTGGTTGGTACGCCTGACCATTGGCATGTGCCTGTATCAATTGCAGCTGTCGAAGCAGGTAAGGATGTTTACTGCGAAAAACCATTGAGCAATACTGTCAGCGAAGGAAGGGCCTTGGTTGAAGCAGTAAAAAAAACTAATCGAATATTCCAGCACGGAACCCAGTTGCGTTCTGAGATCGGCAGCAGAAAGGTTTGTGAACTGGTTCGTAATGGCTATCTCGGAAATGTCAAAAAAGTTGTTATAGGTTCACCAGCGGGTCATGCTACGGGTGAGCATCCGGTGGAAGAAGTGCCCGAATACCTCAACTGGGATAAGTGGCAAGGAGCCGTGGAGCATATGGGCTACCGTTCGATTGTAGTTGGAGACATTCCCGGTGAAGGACTTAGAGGCTGGTACTTCGTTAAACGGTTTTCACATGCAGGATGGGTCGCTGGATATGGTGTTCATGATCTTGATCTTGCGCAGTGGGGGCTTGGAACCGAAGACACAGGACCGGTGACAGTTGAAGGTAAGGGGGTTTTTCCGAATGAAGGGCTTTTTGATACAGTTTTGACTTTTGATCTTGAATTTACTTATGCTGACGGCCGGAAAATTATTATGACCGATACCACCAAAAACCGACATGGTGTAACTTTCCAGCACGAAAATGAAAAGGATTGGCTCTTTTGCAGGGGGGATTGTGATGCAAGCAATCGTGATCTGCTTCGGGTTCAACTTAAGGATAATGATGTCCATCTATATGAATCTAAACTGCATGAACTGAATTTTATAGAATGTGTCAAGTCAAGAAAACAGACAATTACTCCAGCTGAAGTTGCGCATCGATCGACAACCATCAGTTTGATAGGCGGTATTTGTCTGGATCTTGGAAGAAAGTTACAGTGGGATCCCAAAGCTGAAAGATTTATAAATGATGATGAAGCAAATAAAATGCTTAGTTATCAAAACAGCAACGCATAAATAATCAGGAGAATTATAGATGGCAAAAAAACCGTATGGCATAGCAGTAATTGGTGCTGGATGGGTTTCATCGCAGCATATTTCCGCATATCGAAATAATCCCAATGCAGAGATTCTTGCCATTTGTGATATCAATACTGATAATGCACGCCGGCGAGCCAGCCAGGCAGGGCTTGACGGTGTAGCTATTTATGATAATGCCGCCGATGCAATCGGCCACGATGGAGTCGATGCGGTTTCAATTTGTACTCCACAGCATATTCACTTTGAAAATGTTTTGGTCGCTGCTGAGCAGGGCAAACATATGGTGATTGAAAAACCACTGGCCAATTCGCTTGATCAGATGCGACAGATGAGAGATGCTGTCAATAAAGCTGGTGTAAAAACTGTTGTAGGGTTTGTTCTCAGGTGGAACCCTCTTTTTCAAAATATTAAAAAACTTATCGCCCGTGGCGATCTCGGTGAAATTTATTATACCGAAACGGATTATCAATCTTATAATAGCAGCTGGTGGGCAGGATGGGAGCAGGGACGCAGGAAAGATTTATCACATAGTGCGATGGCAGTAGCCGGTTGTCATGCGGTAGATGCTCTTCGATGGTTTGCAGCCGGCGGTGAAAACCAGGCAGCTGAACCAATTGAAGTTTTTGGTTATGCAGCAGGCAAACGCAAGGGTAAACAATATCAGTATAATCCCGTTACTAATGACTGGTCAAAACAAGCTGTTATGGAATATGATGGTTTGGAGGTTTTGCTGGTGCGTTTTTCAAATGGTGTGTTGGGCAAGGTGTCAGTTAATTTTGAAAGAATTGGGTCTTATACTTTTCCAATAAATATCTTTGGTGACAAAGGCACTATCAAAAAGAACAAAGTTTTTGCTCCGAAATCTCCTGATGATAAACAATGGTGTGAGATACCAGGAGACTGCCCCGACTCTTCGGATGTGACCCATCATCCGTTTCAGGGTGAGATTGACCATTTTATTGAGTGTATTGACAAAGATGTAGAATCGCATTGCAATATCAATGATGCGATTAAAACTCATGAAATCTTTTTTGGGGCACAGAAATGCTACGAAATCGGTAAGCCCGTAAAACTGCCGTTGATTTAAACTTTTCCTTTTCAAAAAATATTGGTCACAATCACAATTGTTCTCTATTTATAATGGTTGAATAATTGTAAAAAACAGACTATTATGCAGTACGAATTTTAAAGATAATTGACTGTAAAATCTTAAAGGAATTGGTATGAGCGACAAAATATTATCATTAACAGCTATAGCGATTATTGTAATATTATCTTCTTCAATTGCCTCTGCAACAGACTGGGAAGACCCTGAGGTGATAGGCATCAATAAAGAGCCTTCACATTGTACGCAGGTGCCTTATGAGGAACTGTCCAAAGCTTTGTCTTGTGACAGAGAAAAATCTCAATATTACCAATCACTTAATGGTAAGTGGAAATTTAAATGGTCAGAAAGACCTGTGGATAGGCCTTTAGGATTCTATCGTGATGATTATGATGTTACTGGTTGGGATGAAATACCGGTGCCTTCTAACTGGCAGTTGCATGGCTATGGGATACCGATTTACACTAATTTGATTTACCCGTTCCCCGCGAATCCGCCTTATATTCCGCATGAGTATAATCCGGTTGGTTCTTACCGCAGAGATTTTGAGGTGCCTGCGGACTGGGCTTCGAGGCAGGTGTTAGTTCATTTTGATGGGGTTGACAGTGCGTTTTATATCTGGGTCAACGGCCAATGTATCGGTTATAGTGAAAATTCTATGTCACCGGCGGAGTTTAACCTTACAAAGTTTTTAAGGCCTGGCAAAAATACGATGTCGGTGGAAGTTTATCGCTGGTCGGACGGCAGTTATCTTGAAGATCAGGATATGTGGAGGATTAGCGGTATTTTCCGCGATGTTTACCTGTTTTCGACATCTGATCTGCACATTCGTGATTTCTTTGTTACCTGTGATTTTGATGCAAACTATAAAGATGCGACTTTTAATGTTGTTGCGAATGTTCATAACTATTCAGCCCAGCCATTGGATGCACCTCAGATTGAATTAAGTTTATATGATGGGAATTTGCAACAGGTTGGTTTTAAACCGATGTTATCAAATGTGACCAGTTCGATTCCGCCAAGAACCGATGGTGTTATTCGATTTGAAACCAAGGTTGAAGCACCGCAGAAGTGGTCAGCGGAGAGTCCTTACCTTTATACCGTTTTGCTTAAGTTAGGTGATAAACCTATAGAATTGCAGAGCTGTAAGTTCGGGTTCCGTAAGGTTGAAATTAAGAACGGCGTATTTTGTATTAATGGCGAAAAGATTTATATTAAAGGTGTTAACCGTCATGAGTTTGATCCATATCGGGGCAGGGCGGTTACTGTTGAGAGAATGATAGAAGATATTAAGCTGATGAAACAGAATAATATCAATGCTGTGCGTACCAGCCATTATCCTAATCATCCTAAATGGTATGATCTTTGTGATGAATATGGACTTTATGTTTGTGATGAGGCGAACATCGAATCGCATGGTCTTTGGGATGATAAAAGCAAACCTTTGCCGGCCAAAATGCCTGAGTGGAAAGCAGCTTTTATTGACAGGGTCAGCAGTATGGTTGAACGGGACAAAAATCATCCTTCTGTGGTTATATGGTCAATGGGCAATGAATCTGGATTTGGAGAAAATTTTGTAGCCTGTGCGGACTGGATTCACAACAGAGACAAGACACGTCCGAATTTTTACCATCCTGCCTGCGGAGATCTTTGTGTTGACATTATGGCGCCGATGTATCCTGATATCGAAGAGATAATTGGTATGGCTCAGGGTAAGCAGGTTAATCATTGGCCTGGTGTTTGGCCGGGTGAGAATACGGGGCCTATTATCATGTGTGAATATGCTCATGCGATGGGCAACAGTGTCGGCAACTTGCAGGAGTACTGGGATGCTATTTATAAGTATCCAAGGCTGCAAGGTGGATTTATCTGGGACTGGGTTGACCAGGGGCTTTATAAAGTTGATGTTGCTGGTAAGAAATTCTGGGCTTATGGCGGTGACTTTGGTGACAAACCTAATGACGATAATTTCTGCTGTAACGGACTAGTGGGCCCGGATAGAAAACCTAATCCATCATTGTATGAAGTTAAGAAAGTATACCAGAATATCAAAGCTGAACCGGAAAACCTCAAACGTGGAAGTGTTACAGTTAAGAATAATTATAATTTTACTTCGCTGGAAAATTTTGATATAGGCTGGGAATTGACAGAAAACGGTAAAATACTGCAGGATGGCAAACTTGCGAGACTTTATCTTGATGCTGGTAAAGAGCAGAATATAAGGGTTCCTTTCAGGGAAATAAAATCAAAACCAGGTGCTGAATATTGGTTGAAAGTTTATTTTGCTTTGGCAGAAGATACTTCGTGGGCATCTAAAGGCCATGTTGTTGCTTGGGATCAATTGAAGATGCCTTATGAAAAAGTTGAAGAACCTATTCTTGATGTTGTTTCAATGCCTGGTTTGGAGCTGCAGCAATCTGTGGATAAGGCGATTGTAACAGGTAAAGATTTTAAGGTTGTTTTCGATAAGAGCGGCGTTATAGAATCTTATACTGTTAGCGGCAGAGAGCTTATTTCTAAGCCTTTAACAGTAAATTTCTGGCGTGTTCCCATTGATAATGATCAGGGTAATAAGATGCCTGAGCGTCTTGGTGTCTGGAAAAATGCCGGGGCTGAAAGAAAGCCTGTATCAGTAAATGCTAATCAGTTGAGCAAATCAGTTGTTCGTGTTGTGGGCGTATCAGAGATACCTGCAGGCAGTTGTAAGCTTACCACGAAATATACAGTTTACGGCAGTGGTGACATTTTGGTTGAGAACGAGTTCACTGGCGACAGCAGTCAGCCTATGCTGCCGAGGTTCGGTATGCAGATGGCGATGCCCGGTGAGTTTAAGAATATGACATGGTTTGGACGCGGGCCATGGGAGAGTTACTGGGACAGAAAAACTGGTGCAGCGTTAGGAATATATTCCGGTACTGTCGACCAGCAGTTTCATTATTATGTCAGACCTCAAGAGACTGGTAATAAAACAGATGTTCGCTGGGCTGCGATAACTGATGATAAGGGTTTTGGTATTTTTGTTGAGGCGATGGATGAAATGTATTTTAGTGCCTGGCCCTATTCGATGCAGGCGATTGAGGACGCTAATCATATCAATGAGTTTGTCAGTGACGGCAATGTCACGGTAAATATTGATTATAAGCAAATGGGTGTTGGCGGTGATACCAGTTGGGGTAAGTTTACACATCCTGAATATACGCTTCCTTGTAAAAATTATAATTACAGTTTTCGTATCAGGGGATTTGATGCCCAAAAAGATGATGTCCAGAGTATAACGGGCAGCAGTTTGCCAAAAGTTAATTAAATGGTGAAAGGCAGTTGTAAATGCATAAATGTAATTTATTATTGTGGGCAATTATTTTTTTGATGGCAGCTTTGGTAGTAGAAGCTGCTGATAAATCAAGCTTAGCATCAATAAATTATGATATTTTTAAGAACCCGCCGGCGCATTACAGGTCCATACCCTTTTGGTCATTGAATGACGATCTGGATAGCGGTGAGATCAAAAGGCAGCTTAAAGAATTTAAGGAAGGTGGATTTGGCGGGGCGTTTTTGCATAGCCGGACAGGACTTTTAACAGAATTTTTGAGTGAAGACTGGTTTGATGCTATGGACGCCAGTGTCAAAGCCTGCGAAGATTTTGGGCTTGAGGCATGGTTTTATGATGAGGACAAATGGCCAAGCGGCTATGCTGGTGGTAAGGTGCCTTTGGTGAGTGAGGATTATCGCAGCAAAACATTGTTTCGACTTGCTAAGGCAGATCCGATACCTCCTCGCTCTGAAATTCTTAAAGAAGATAAGAATTGGCGATATGTTTGCTATCAGGTTGCGATGGGCCAAGCATGGTTTAATGGTACCTGTTGGGTTGATCTGCTTAACCCTGATACTGTTAAGACTTTTATAGATTTTGCATATAAACCTTATGTGGAAAGATATAAAAAACAACTTGGCAAAACAGCCATGGGGATGTTTATGGATGAAGCAACTGTGTGCCCCAGAAGTTCTGAGGTGCCTTATAATAAAGGTGCGGTTAGTTATTCGCCAATAATCAGGACAGATTTTAAGGCTCAGCATGGCTATGATATTTTTGACCATATAGAATCGCTTTTTGAACAGGTCGGTGATTGGCGAAAAATCAGACTTGATTATTATCGAACCGTGAGCAGGAGATTTGAAGAAAGTTACAGCAAGCAGATTGGCCAGTATTGCAGCGATAATAATATGATATGGACAGGGCATTTTAATGGTCAGGGATCCTTGAATTCCATTAAGACCCATGCTGGCGATTTGATGGTTCATTACCGTCACATGCAGCAGCCTGGTATAGATCATTTAGGATTGCGGATATATGGCGGGCTTAATGTTGCTCGCAGTCTTTCCAGCGTTGCTAATCAGTATGATATAAAACGCAGGCTTACAGAATTGTATGGTGTTAGCGGTCAGAATATGAGCCTTGAAGACCGAAAGTGGATAGCGAACTGGCATGCAGTTCTGGGTGTTAATAGTTTTTGTCCACATTTGTCACTCTACAGTATGAAGGGATGCCGCAAGAGAGATTATCCGCCGACCTTATCGCCTCAACAACCTTATTGGCCTTACAATAAGGTTCTTGAAGACTACCTGGCCAGGATTTCATATTTTTCTACCGTGGGCGAATATGCACCTGATGTGCTTGTCATTCATCCAATTGAAAGTGAATATATTGAACATGATATTACCAGCAGCAATGTGGATACGACCAGGAACGATAAATATTATAATGTTTTGCAGATACTGCAGGAAAGCCACAGAGATTATGATCTTGGAGATGAGCAGATAATTTCTGAGGTCGGTTCGGTTGTTGGTGATAAAATTATTGTAGGTCGGATGAGTTATAAAGCGGTAGTTTTGCCGTATATGCTTACAATGCGTGAATCGACTTTAAAACTTCTTGAAGAATTTGCTGAACATGGCGGAGTTATATTTTCACTTGAAAAGCTGCCCGAATTTATTGATGGCAGTAGTGACAATGACAAATTGGACAGGATTAAAAAAATTGCACAAGTTACAGCGGTTGAAGATTTGCCAGCATTGCTTGAAAAAAATGTTCCAGCTTCAGTTAAGATCGCAGGTGATGATGTTAAATATATCTGGATTCAGAACAGGAATCTTGAAGCTGGTAAGCTTTTGCAATTGACCAATATTAGTCGTTTTAAAGCTATTGAATTTGATGTCACAATTTCCGGTGACAATCAAAATGAGGTTTTGCTGGATCCGGCTGATGCCAAATGTTACAGCCTGTCAACAGGCAACGATGGGGCAATAAAACTGAAATTAAATCCGGCACAGACATTATTTGTAAGCACTGGAGATGTTTCAAAAAAAATGCTTTTGGCAGGACAGTATTGTCTGCCTTGTGATGGGCAGGCTTTAATGAAAATAGCAGGGCCTTGGAAGGGTTGTCGAAAAGACCTCAATGCAATCACTCTTGATTTTGCAAAATATTCTACTGATGATGGTAAAACATTCAGTGAACCTGAGCCTGTACTGGGGATACATCAGCGTCTTGCAGCTAATTACTATAATGGACCTTTGCTGTTGTCTTACGATGTACAAATAGATGAGTTGCCTGATGAGTGTAATCTGGTTCTTGAACAGCCGGAGATGTATAAATCAATAAAAGTTAACGGGCAGGAAGTTAAATTCAGTTCAAATAAATTTTATATTGATTTTTCTTTCCGCATGACCTCAGCAGCCAGGTTACTTAAAAAAGGTGATAATACGATATTGCTGGCATTGGATTATGTTGCGCCGGTTGGGGACAGCTCCGATACCAGGAAGCGTTACGGAACTGAAATTGAGAGCATTTATCTTGCAGGAGAATTTGCAGTCAAAGCAATTGTTTCAACTGAAAAACCTGAAATGTCACAGAGAGATTCTGATGGGTGGCTTACCAAGCATGGAATCAACAGATTTTCTGGATTCAGCGTCGTTAGTGAAAAAACAGAATTTTCCGGCGATTTAACAACACAAGGCTATCCATTTTACGCAGGTAGATTCGAGCTGACAAATTCTTTTGATATAACCGGTTTGAGCAAAGGCAAAAAATATTTCCTTAGTTTTCCAGATGTTCAGGCTATCGTGGTAGAAGTTGAGCTTAATGGTAAAAAGCTGCCTGCGATAGCATGGAATCCGTGGGAGATTGATATTACAGGTTATATTAAAGAGGGGAAGAATGAGATTAAAGTGACACTGGTTAATTCACTTCGCAATCTTCTTGGTCCTCATCATCACAAAGAAGGCGAATTAACATGGGTATCATCGGAGAGTTTTGCAGGTCGAGGTGTGTGGGGTGGCAGTCCGGATCAGGAGCCATGGTACGATTGCAGATTAAAGAAAACGCCTTACTATTGGCGAGATGATTATTATCATGTGCCTTTTGGGTTGATGAAAGAGCCTCTTATTGTTGTCAGATAACATGAATCATAAAATTGTGATAAAAAAAAAGCCCGACGCTGTAATTGTCGGGCTTTTTGTTAACTTAAATTTCTTACTTATGATTATATACCAGCTGCTTTTCTCAACTTATCGACCATATCAGTTTTTTCCCATGTGAAGACATCGCCTGTTCTGCCGAAGTGTCCGCCATGGCTTGTGTTTGAGAAAATAGGTCTGTCAAGTTTCAGATGAGCAATCATCTGTTTTGGTGTCAGTGGGAATATTTCCCCAGCTATTTTCGCAATTTTCGATTCGCTGATTTTTGCTGTTCCTTCTGTGTCTATCAGTACAGATATTGGTTTAGCAACACCGATAGCATAAGAAAGCTGAACTTCGCACTGGTCCGCGAGTCCTGCAGCAACGATGTTCTTGGCCATATATCTTGCCATGTAACTTGCAGTTCTATCAACTTTTGAAGGGTCCTTGCCGCTGAAAGCTCCACCACCGTGGCTGCCTCTTCCACCGTAAGTGTCAACGATGATTTTTCTACCTGTTAGACCGCTGTCGCCGTGTGGCCCGCCGATAACAAACTTGCCAGTTGGATTAATGTGGTAGATAGTGTTTTTATCAATGAGTTTCTTAGGCAGTACGGGAAGAATAACCTTTTCGATGACTCCTTTCACCAGATTTTTATATGTGACCGTAGGATCATGCTGTGTTGATACTACAACAGTATGAATACGTTTTGGTTTATCGTTTTCATATTCAATCGTTACCTGGCTCTTGCCATCTGGTCGCAGCCAAGGCAGCTTTTTCGATTGTCTAACCGTTTCCAGTCTTGAAGTAAGAGCGT
>CAZBKA010000002.1:0-1107 GCA_964492365.1 uncultured Pirellulales bacterium
TTCGTTTCGGGTGGAGCAATAAGTCAGAGACCACGTTTTTTAATAATGCGGGGCTGCCGGCGAGTTCGTTTAAGACGGACAGTTGGAAATGGGCAACCAAGGACGCGGTTTATATCAGGTGGATACAATATTAATTATTTTTTTTTAGGAGAACAGAATGTTAAGGAAAGTGTTTGGCATAATGGTGACTATGTTAGTTGCCTGTGTTTGTGTGGCTGATGTTAAGCTGCCTAATATCATAAGCAATAATATGGTATTGCAGCAGAAGTCCAAGGTAAATATCTGGGGCTGGGCAGATGCCGGTGAGAAGATCGAAGTAAAACCTATCTGGCAAAAAACCGGTGTTACGACAGTTGCGGATAAGGACGGCAAGTGGATAGTGGAGATTAAGACGCCTAAGGCAGGCGGTCCTTTAGCAATTGCGATTAAGGGCAATAATGAAATCATTTTGCAGAATGTGATGATCGGTGAAGTTTGGCTTTGCAGCGGTCAATCCAATATGCAGATGAGGTTCAAACCTAACCAGTGGAGCGGTGGTGTTTTAAATTTTGAAGAAGAAATCGCAAAAGCGAAGTACCCTGCTATCAGAATGTTCGTAGTGCCTAATGTTGTAGCAGGTGAGCCTCAGGATAATTGCGGGGGCGAGTGGATAGTATGCAGTCCGGATACAGTAGCTGAATTCAGTGCTACGGCTTATTTCTTCGGGAGATATATTCATGAGCAATTAAATATGCCTGTTGGTTTGATTAACAGTAGTTGGGGCGGGACACCTGCAGAGTCGTGGGCAAGTGGTGAGTCTTTAAAGAATGAGCCTGTTTTAGGGCCTATCCTGAGCAATTATGCTGAAGCTGAAAAGGCATATCCAGAGGCGATAAAGAAATACAGAGAAGAGACATTGCCGAACTGGCAAAAGGCGAAGGATCAGGCGATAAAGGACGGCAAACCAGAACCGGCCTGGCCTGGCGAACCATATGGACCCAATCATCCTAACAAGCCCAGCGGATTGTATAATGCAATGATTGCTCCGCTGTTGAACTATGAGATTAAAGGTGCTATATGGTACCAGGGTGAGAGTAATGCATGGCGGGCATATCAGTACAGAACGCT
>CAZBKA010000002.1:1207-58431 GCA_964492365.1 uncultured Pirellulales bacterium
TTTACAGCGGGCCTATTTATAAAGAGATGGACGTTGAAGATAATAAAATCAGACTTTCGTTTGATTATGATGGCGGACTGGCTGCAAAGGGTGGTGAGCTGAAGCAATTCCAGATTGCTGGTGAAGATAAGAAGTTTGTGGATGCCAAGGCGGTTATTGACGGCAAGAGTGTTGTTGTTTCATCGGATGTGGTTAGTAAGCCTGTTGCGGTGAGGTATTGCTGGAGTAATATTGCTATTGGCAATCTTTATAATGGCGGTGATTTGCCGGCGAGCCCTTTCAGGACGGATGATTGGCCTGGAGTTACGATTAATAATAAATAAGACGTTAGGTTAATTGAAGTGTTTTCAAGCAGCTGGGAATTAAATATTTCCGGCTGCTTTTTTTATGAACAACTTGCCTGTAGAAATTGTAATGAGTACAATCATGCATTGTTATGGATGACCCTTTTTCTGTTTTTATGGAAGGAAATGTATAATGAGAAATTTTAAACGTGCTTTTTTGTTCATATCGGTTCTGTTTTCGGGCTTATGCTCGACGGGGTTGGCAGATGTGCGGATGCATAGTTTGTTCTGCGATAATATGGTTATTCAGCGAGAGATGAAAGTGCCTGTTTGGGGGTGGGCTGATGCGGGTGAGAATGTGGCGGTCAAGGTCAGTTGGAAATGGGGGACGGTTAAGACGGTTGCGGATGCGAATGGTAAGTGGAAGGTTACGGTTGAAACACCAAAGGCGGGCGGGCCTTATGAGATTACGGTGACGGGGAACAATGTTGTCACGATTAAAAATGTTTTGTGCGGGGATGTATGGGTTTGCAGCGGGCAATCGAATATGCAGTTCAATGTCGGCAGTGCTAATAATGCAAAAGAAGAAATTGCTAATTCTAATTACCCTGAGATAAGATTATTGCAAGTTAGCAATGTTGTTGCACAGGAGAGGCAGAGTGATATTAAGACTGGCGGGTGGAAGGTTTGCGGACCTGGGACAGTTGAATGGTTTAGTGCGATTGGGTATTTCTTTGGACGTGAGATATATAAAGAGGTTGGTGTGCCGGTCGGGTTGATAATGTCCTGCTGTGGAAGCACTCCCGCGGAGGCGTGGATAAGCAAAGAGACTTTGGAAGCTGATGCGGATTTAAAGGTGATACTTGATAAGGTTGAGGTTGCGTTGGCGAGGTATCCGCAGGCGATGGTGGAATATCAGATGTGGATGGAGAAGTGGGAGAAGGCTGCTGCTAAAGCCAAGGCTGAGGGTAAACCTGAGCCTGTCAGACCACAGGAGCCAAGGGGCAGGGATAATGTCTGCTATCCTACTGGATTGTTTAATGGTTCGATTGCGCCTTTGATGCCTTACGGGATAAAGGGGGCATTGTGGTACCAGGGTGAGGCGAATGCTACGAGGGCCTATGAGTATAGAAAGCTATTGCCGGCGATGATTAATAGCTGGCGAAAAGAATGGGGGCAAGGTGACTTTGCGTTTTATTTAGTTGAGATAGCGCCATTCGGTTACTGGGAGCCTGTGCTTGCGGAGCTTCGGGAGTCACAGAGGATGGTTGCGGATTCGGTTGCGAATTGCGGAATGGCACAGACGATTGATATTGGTGATGTGCATGATATTCATCCGAAAAACAAACAGGATGCCGGCAAAAGGCTTGCGATGGTTGCGTTGGCGAAGACTTACGGTAAGGGAGATGTTATTTATTCGGGGCCTGTATATCGGGAGATGAAAATTGAGGGGGATAAGATTCGTCTTTTCTTCGATCATATTCACGGGGGTCTTGAGTGTAAAGGTGAAGAGCTGACTTGTTTTACTATTGCTGGTGCGGATGAAAAATTTGTCGATGCAAAAGCTGAGATAGATGGTGACAGTATACTGGTACATAGTGACAATGTGAAAGAACCTGCTGCGGTTCGGTTTGCGTGGGGAGATTTGCTGGTTCCTAATTTGTTTAATAAAGCTGGGCTGCCCTGCAGTTGCTTCAGGACGGATTGCTGGACGGGGATAACTGAAGGTCGAAAAGGGTTTGTTTATTCGGGGCCTGTATATAGGGAGATGAAAATCGAGGGGGATAAGATAAAGTTGTTTTTTGACTTTGCGGCGAATGGTCTTGTCAATGCGAGCTGGGAGATCAATCAGTTTGAAATCGCGGGAGAAGATCATCGGTTTTACCCGGCGAATACGCAGTTCGGGCATGACTGGATAGTTTGCAGCAGCGAAAAAGTTGCAAAGCCTATAGCGGTCAGGTATGGCTGGGGTGAAAGCGATGTGCAGAATTTGTTGAACAGGGAATGTTTGTTTGCTGGGCCTTTCAGGACGGACAGATGGGCTGGGAAAGAGGAAGTTAAAGCGAAATTGCAGAGTGAGTTTTTTGAAAAACTTTACAGCAAGACTTATTACAGCCTGGTCGACAGGATCGAAGATGATGGTTATCTTGAGGAATCTTTGACAGGTGCTTATGACGGGATGTATCCGAGGACGACGGGCGGGGTTGCAACGCTGCTAATGGAAACGGGAGATTATGAGAATGCCAAGAAGATTTTGAATCTTGATATGCAGGTTGGTAACCAATACAAAATGGAACGGATGCCTCATGTGATCGGCAAGCACAGGGGCAGGCTGATACGGCCTGTAGCGGATGCGAATAATATTGCACAGGTGAAGACTAATCATGTGGTTCTGCAAATGACGCCTGGCGGATGCGGCGCGGTTAGTTTTGTTGCGGGCAGTAATAAAGGTATCAAGGCTGTTGAGGCGGCGATCAGATCGAAAAAATCCGATGGCAAATTTGTGCTTAGTATGAGGGAATCGGCAGACGGAGAAGTGCTCGGCAGGTCAGAATTTTTTGTTACTTCTGATATGCAGGATGAATTGTGGAAGCGTTTTGTATTTACTTCGCCAGTGAAAGTTGAAGCTGGCAAGAAGTATTACGTAAGAATAGATTTCGAGGGCAAAGGGTCGCCTTGGTGGATGGGTTATAAGAAGCTTTGCGAGAGTGATGGATTCAGTGCGAATTTCCTGATAAAATATGAGGGTCAAGAGCCTTTCTGGTTTGCACAGACAAGAGAGGCAGGCGGATTCGCAATTGATACTGGTGATCTGAAACATGAAGCAGATGAAGAATACTATGTTATAAGCGATTTCGATGAGATTGACGGGCAGGCTCATCCACTTATGGCGTGGGCAAGGCTTGTCAGTAAGACAGGTGATAAAGAGTTCGAGGACAAGTGGTATGATTATCTGGCGAAGATAATTGACCGGGCGAGTGACTATCCGTATTTCATGTATGGAAACAATCCGACGTGGGGATTTGTTGACCTGGTGCTATGCCCTTCTTTTGAACATTCGAGAGAGTATCGTTTCTGGCAATGCTATGATCTTTTGACGCAGAGCTTTAATGGCGCGGCGTGGCAGGCGATGGCAGATGTTGCGAGGAGACGTGGTGACACGGAGCACGCAAATAAATGGGAAGATAAATTGAAAATGCTTCGACGCGGCATAGCTAATAATCTTACCAGAGAGGTTGACGGCAAGAAGGTTTATCTTGAGATGCGACTGCCTGACGGTGGTGCTGGTAAAGCAATGCTTGATATGGGGTGGGTTAATCTTTCTCCTGTGGCTGCTCAGTGGGAAGCGATGGACAGAGAGATTCTTGTTAATACGGTAGATCTGCTTAGGGCTAAGGCTATGCAAACTCTGGCAGACGGGACAAAGTGGCTACCTACGGATTGGTATGAAGACAAGGGGCCTTCGCCTGAGATTATCGGCAAAGGTATCGGCTGGGAGATTGATTTTTGCAGACAGCACGGGCAGTGGTGGCGAATTATGGAAATACTTGATATGCTGGAAAAGGTTAATACAACTGAGCTTTATATGGAAGGCGCTGGCTATCACGACGGCAAACTTATAGTTAAAGACGCTGGTAATGGCGAACAGACATGCTGGTGGAGCTGGGCAATGGCAAGGCTTCGCTCGGATATGGGGCTGGAAGCCAAACCTAAGCGATGGGATTAAAATTTGTATTTTTCGCCCTTTTGTGGTATAATTGGATGAACTACATAGCCGGTATTATTCAGGTTATTCTCTGGTGATTGGTGAACTATCCTGCAATCCACTAAACCGTTACAAAATCTATGCATTTTTAACAGTTTTACGAAAAAGATTTATTCACCTGGATTTACCTCTGATTTTTTAGTTAATTTTATATAAAAAGTGCTTGAATCCTGCGGGAAAGCCTTGGAAACAAAAAACTCTTTTTTGTTCAGGTCCTTTCTGTACGCATCAATTCCATTGAATATATCGAACGTGTTTTTTTCAGGTAATTCTGAATATTTATTATCATTACCTTGACGGAAAAGAACTTTAGCATCTAACCAGTCGTAAGGCATTGAAATTTTGTAAGTGATTGGATACGACAAGCCGTATTTAATTCTTTTGTTTTTGGAAACACTTATCCTAAAGATTTTTTCTGAGTCAGTACTTTTGGTAATTTTTATGGTTGGCTTCACCCGATCCTGGAGATAGTGGTACATGTAGGCATGGTCAAATCCTACATACCAAACATCATTTCTATTTCCGATATATTCAAGATGAAGGGGAGCTTTCTCATCGGTACTCCAATCATATTTTCCGGGGTGCATATTTACATGGTATATTCCACCATAATCATATGCATGATTAAATTCACTATTAAGAATATCTAAACTGTTTTGGGATGATATGTCGATTGTCAGACCTGACAGGTACATGCCAAATTTATTGTCCCATTTGGCCCAGTTGTATTGATACAAATCGGTACTCCGTGAAACCAAGTAGTTATTTTTGGTTAAATTTTTAATAATTTTTTCATCAATCGTGCCATACGGTGCCATCCAAGCCACCATATATTCAGAAGATTTAAAACAGTTTTGAACAGGCATTGTTAGATTATCAATGATGCTTTGTTTAGACCCAGCTATCTCTTTTTGATAACTCGTTCCATGATCGGTGTAAGTGTAATATTTCCCGGGGTGCGTCATGCTGTGTGAAATGGGGCAAACAGAACCCTGATTTATCTGATTTTGTATATCGCCCCACTGTTTTTTTGTCAGACCAGGAAATAATTTGAACGAACCTCCTGGTAATATTCCAGGAGAAATTACCACATTATTTTTCCGAGCTATTTGGCATGCTGTTATAAATGATTGATGGTAAGATTCATTTCCACACCAGTCGTCAGCGGTAAAAATTACTACAGCTTTTCTATTGTCATAGTATTGTGTTGTTTCGATAAGTTGTTTGCTGCGTTGGTTATTACGATCTAACTGTACAGGGTTTGTCTCTGTTCGGCAACTGGTCAGCAGAATAAATGTGATAGCTGATATTGCAACAACCGGATTGATCACTATTTTTTGTATTTTCATAAACTAGAATATAACCCCATCTACTGTTCAACTATCTTGCCCGAGGTCAAGGTTCGGCATAGTATCAAATCTGGCTTAAAAAGTAAAGATTTTTAACTTTGATTTAGATAATTTCGAACCTAAGAAGCATTACTTTCATGGCTAGCTAGATTTCTTTTTGATTAATTTGAGAGATGTGATTAAAATTTGTATTTTTCGCCCTTTTGTGGTATAATTGGACAAATTGGCTAGCCTGTGTTATGCAGGAGATTTTTCAGCAAAAGGGTTAAGCGATGGAAAAGAGTTTGAAATTAGAAGTGTGTGCATTTTCTGCGATAATTCTTTGTTTATTTCTCACAGTTTGCGGATGGGGTTTCGAGGGAGATATTTCAAGCGACGGGGTTGTTGACTTCGATGATCTATCGGTGATGGGAGAAAAATGGTTAGCCGACAGCTGGCTCGAGAATAACTGGGGCGGCTGGGCGGATATTGACCACAGCAACAGTGTTAACCTGAGTGACTTTTCTATAATGGCTAACAATTGGAACGAGATGATACCGGCTGACAGTAATCTGGTTTTGTGGTGGAGCTTTGACCAGACGGGTGGAAATGCGGTTCTCGATAAAAGCGGTCATGGTAATAATGGGACGGTATTCGGCGGGGCTAATTTTGTCGAAGGTGTTGTCGGCAACAGCCTGAATTTTGACGGAATTAACGACTGGATAGAAAAGACATATCCGACTGGTTTTCCATGCGAAGCCGATGACAGATGGACGATTAATTTATTTTTGAAAGTTCCGCAAGAACCCAATTCGACACAATGGATCGGCGGCTGGGGCAAAGGCGCCTATGGGGGATGGCACAATACGGGGACATCGGAAAGATGGATATTTTACAAAGATATATGGGCATCTGATCCACCCGTAATGACAACACATTTCTGGACGTATGACAGCGGCTCGATTGAGTGGCCTAAGCAAAGTCTTGATATCGGTGAATGGCAGATGCTTACTGTGACATATGACGGGGTAATGCTGCGGGTATACAAAAATGGTTTGCTGATGGCCAAGAATGATAAGACACTGCTAGCAAGTGTTGCGAAGATAGTTTGTCTCGGTAAAAATGTAGACTGGTCGGGGCCTGGGAACGCTTTGCTGGGACAGGTGGATGAGTTTATGATATGGGATTATGCGCTTTGTCCGGAAGAAATAGGTTTGCTGCTGGAGCCTTTCAAGGCAGGCAGATGTGAGCCGTTCGATAAAGAATCCGGGGTTAATTTAAATGTGACTTTGAAGTGGAAAACCGGCGCGGGAGCGAACAGCCATGATGTTTATTGGGGGACGGATTTCGAGGATGTAAAAAAGGCAACGCAGCGGAGCATTTTTTATAAGGGCAATTTCGGGTTCAGTCATAACTGGTTTACGTTAGATAAGCTCAAGGCTGGGCTGATATATTACTGGCGAATCGATGAGGTTTGTCAGGGGTTAAGAATTAAAGGCGATGTCTGGCAATTTGTTACAGCTATGGCGGATAACAGTTTGGTAGTTTTGCCGGGGAAAACAAATATCGGCAAGTATGATGCGTTGTTTGTTGATTTGCTGACGAGTTATGAATATGAGAATCCGTTTAATCCGGATGAAATTAAGATCGATGCGGTTATTAGTACGCCTGACGGAAATAGTCTGACGGTGCCAGGATTTTATTATTCGGGGCAAGAGAGCGGCAGCAGATGGCAGGTAAGATTTACACCTAGAAAAACGGGGACTTACCAATATTATGTTAAGCTTTATAAGAACGGCAGTGTTGCTGAACAATCAGAAGTATTCAGTCTGGATGTCACGGAGTCAGTGGAAGATGGATTTTTGAGGATTAATCCTGATTCTTTGTACACACTTAAATATGACAGCGGTAAGCAATTCAGAGGGGTTGGTAATAATTTGGCAGGTGAAAGTTTTTCAGGATTTGCGAGCAATGGCAAGCCTTTCAGTTATGATAATTATTTTGAAATGCTTGATGCGAATAATTGTAATTTTGTGCGGGTGTGGATGAGTTGCAGTAATAAGCCTATCGAATGGATTGATTGCGGGCTGGGCAGGTATAATCTGGTTAATGCGGAGCGTTGGGATGAGATAATTGAGCTGGCAGAGATGCATGGACTTTATTTGATGGTAACTCTGGACAGCGGTGAGTCGCTGCATAAGAATCCGAATTACTGGAACTGCTGCAATGAGTGGACAAACAATCCTTATAATGCTGCTCTTGGCGGTCCTTGCGCGGAGCCTGTGGATTTCTTTACCAATGCGACGGCAAAAGAATTTTATAAGAAAAGACTTCGTTATATTGTTGCAAGGTGGGGATACAGCCCGAATGTTTGCATGTGGGAGCTTTGGAACGAGCTTAATCAGGCAGTCAGTGAGATGGACCCTACTGTTGCTGAGCCTGCGAGTATTGCATGGCATGATGAGATGGCTGGGTACCTGAAATCTATTGACCCATTCGGGCACATTGTGAGTACGAGTACAAGCAGCGATTATCCTGGTCAGCTTTGGGAGGTGGATGATATTGACCTGACACAGACTCATTATTATTACGAAAGCTCCGCGAATATGTACAGCAGATTAGAGAGCTTCGGCAAGACTTACGGCAAGCCTCATGTACTGGGAGAATTTGCTTATAGTTGGCATGGGCCTGGTGAGATCGGTTATTATGAAGAGTATAAGCGTGAGCTGCATCTGGGGCTTTGGCGAGGAATGTTCAGCATGACACCGATATTACCTTTGACGTGGTGGGTTGAGTTTTTCGATGAGCAGGGACAGTTTTATAATTTCAGTGTTGTAAGGAATTTCTGCCAAGAGATGCTGACGGGCAATGACGATGTTTTATCTGAAAATAAGATTAATAGTGACGGGCTCGACGGGATGAGTTTGAAGTCAGGCGGACAAGTATTTTGCTGGTTTTATAATAATACAAAAGGCAGCAACTTTAATGTCACTATCTATGGCCTGAATCTGGATAATTATCGTTACAGATATTATGACACAACCACGGGCACCTGGTCGGCATGGATATATAAACCTTTGTTAACAGTGCCTTACCTTAATTTGAATCTTTCCCTTGCTGCAAGTAAGGATATTGCGATACAGGTTCAGATATCGCCGATAGTTAATTAGCATGTAAATATTTTGCTATTTATTTATCTATACTGATTTTATAGACAGCGCGGGTTGTGTTTCTAAAAAAAGTCTTGCTTAATTTCTTCTGAAGAAATACTTTGTGTATTCGGTTTTAACAAACTTGTAAAAGTATGTTCAGGAGTATTAAAATGATAACCAGGCAAACACTTTTTCTTTTCATGGCAATTTTATTTTCAGCAAATAATTATCTTTTCGGTGGAAACCAAAAATCTGAAACTGCTTTGATAGTTTGCAGCAAAGATGCTTCTGCAATCGAGAAAATGGCGGCGAGGGAGATTCGCAGGTATATTTATTTGCGAACTGATGAGCTTGTAATGATAGTGAACAAGGTCAAAGGCGGGGAAAATCTGATAGTCGTAGGGCAAAAAGACAGCGAAGTATTTAAACATGTTATAAGCAATGAACTGCAAAAAGATATTAGCGTGCTGTCTGAACAGGAATATATCATTAAGACCGTAACATATAAGGGCAAAGATGCGGTGGTTATTGTTGGCGGTGATGCAGTGGGGACTTTATATGGGGCCTACAGATTTGCGGAGACAATGGGGGTTCGGTTCTATCTGGAGGGCGATGTTGTAGGGGATGAAAAAATCGCATTGACGATTCCACAACTTGATATTAAAGATTCTCCATTATTCGAATTAAGAGGTATTCAGCCTTTTCATGATTTTCCGGAGGGTCCTGACTGGTGGGATATTGACGGATATAAAGCGGTGCTTGCGCAGCTTCCTAAGATGCGGATGAACTTTTTGGGGCTGCACACATATCCCGAAGGCTGGCTTGGACCTGAGCCTACGGTATGGATCGGTGAGAAAGAAGATATCGGTAAAGGCGGGCGAGTAAAATCCAGTTATCCGAGCAGACACTTTACGAGTTACAGCGGGACATGGGGGTATCAGAAAAAGGATACCTGTGATTATCTTTTCGGCGGTGATCAGATATTTGAAAAGAATGGTTACGGCGTAGATTATATGGAAGGCATGATGCCGTGGCCTGAGACGGAACAGGAAAAGAATGTTTTATTCTACAGGATGGGAAATGTTTTGAAGGATGCTTTTGATTTTGCGAATATGCTCGGCATAAAAACTTGCATAGGAACAGAAACGCCTTTGGTTATTCCTTCAGAAGTCCAACAAAGGCTTAGAGAAGCTGGAAAGAATCCTGAAGAGCCTCAAGTTGTACAGGAGTTATATGAGGGGATGTTTAAGCGGATAATGGAAACCCATAAGCTTGATTACTACTGGATATGGACGCCTGAAAACTGGACCTGGGATGAAAAATATTCAAATGATAATGCAGATAAAGCATTGGAAGATATACAGCTTGCGGTCAAGGCGAAGGAAAATGTCGGGGCTGGTTTCAGGTTGGCAACTTGCGGGTGGGTTCTTGGACCTGTAAAAAATCGTGCGATGTTTGACAATGCACTGCCTAAAGATATGCCGATGAGCTGTATTAACAGGAACGTTGGTTGTGATTTTGTCGAACCTGGATTTGCGGATGTTACAGACAGGGATAAGTGGGCGATACCGTGGCTTGAAGATGATGCTGGAATGATAGTTCCGCAACTTTGGGCAGGCAGGATGCGAAAAGATGCGGCAGACGCTTTGAAATATGGATGCAACGGACTTATGGGGATACACTGGAGAACAAGAATACTTGGGCCGAACGTTTCTGCACTTGCCAAAGCAGGCTGGGATCAGGAAGGATGGAACGCAGATTTTAATCCACAAAGTAAAAAAAGTGAACCCGTATTTGTTGATGGCGCAATCGGTGGAAAACCGGCAGTATATGCAAGTAATGTGATTGAAAAAACCGATGATGATGGATTGTATAACAGTGTACGTTATGATGTTAAAGGTTATCAGTTTAAAGTCGATAACGGCAAGTATAAAGTAACATTGAAGTTTTGTGAGGTACATTATAACGAGGCCGGCAAGAGAGTTTTCGGTGTGAAATTACAGGGCAAGGAAGTTATTGATCGGCTTGATATCTTTGAAAAGGTCGGAAAGAATTGCGTTCTGGACTATACTTTTGATGATATAGATATCACTGACGGTGTGTTGAAAATAGTGTTTGATTATATTGTTGAATATCCGTGTATAAGTGCAATAGTTATTGAGGGTAATGGGGTATTAAAAAAGATCAATTGCGGCGGCAATACCTATGGCGATTATGCAGCGGATATGAGTGCAACACCAGAACAGGAAAGAGGGCTTGCGATTAACGATTTCTATGTTGACTGGGCGAGGACAAGTTTTGGTGAAGAAGCAGCTGAGAATATCGCAAAGATATTTACCAGCATTGACGGTAAGCTGCCCCGACCTGCGCAATGGGTCGACGGACCTGGCGGAATTGCGGCTGATAATAACCCATGGGATAAGGTTAAACAAGCGTATGGCTTTGTTGATGAGATGGCTGGATTGAAAGACAAGGTGACAGGTAAAGGTAATGTTGAAAGATTTGATTACTGGCTGAACAATTTCATGTATCTGCGTGAAGTAGCAAAGGGTAATTGTTTGTGGGGCAGATATAACGATATCATGGTAAAAGTCAAATCAGAGGCTGATGCAGTTAAGAAAAAGGAGATGGCTATACAAGAAGCCCTGCCTGCAAGAGAAGAGCTAATAAAACAAAATGGTGTCATACAAAAATATCTTCTTGCAACGGTAACCACAACCGGAGCGATGGGCAATGTCACCAACTGGAACCAGCATATCTATCCCATCCTGTTAAGTAATTCTGAGGGTGAATTGTCGCAAATTATCGGCAAATTGCCGCCACAGGCACAGAGCGGGAGATATAAAAAGTATGATGGTGACATCAGGATGTTTGTCTCGGTAGTAAGGACAAGCTTAGAAAGAGGGGAAAGTCTCAAGCTTAAAGTTATCGTACTTGGTGACATTTTCAAGAAGGCATCGCTGTATTATAGAGAGATGGGCAGCGGTAAATTTGAAATTAGAGATATCAAACATGTTAATCGTGGTGTTTATCAGGTTGTAATATCCGGTGAAAAGTTAAAATCCCTAGATACGGTTGAATACTATATTGATGCTGAAACATTGGGAGGTGTAAAATTAAGATGGCCTGCAACGAGTCCGGAAATTAACCAAACTGTTATCATATTAGACTGAAATGAGAAAATAGAGAATCCAAATTGTTACTATAAAATTTTTATATACATTTACCATATAAACTAAAAAAAAGATTGACTTTCGTTTATTTGTTTGTTCAAATTGTGGTGTGTACAGGGAGTTTCTTTCACCCCAAAAAGTGACTTCCAGCAATATTTGTTTTGGGGATTATTAAAGGTCGATTAGACCTTGGGAGTGACACAAGTGGATACAGGTACAGTAAAGTGGTTCAATGACAAAAAAGGTTTTGGTTTTATTACCCCTGACGACGGAAGTGAAGATCTTTTCGTACATCACAGCGAGATCGCGGCAGAAGGCTATCGCAGCCTTAAAGATGGACAGAAAGTTTCGTATGAAGTAGCAAAAGGCGATAAAGGTTTGCAGGCAACAAAAGTTACCGGCAACTAGTTCATTTTCTGCAGTATAAAAAGCCCAGCGTCCAGTGGGCCTTTGGAACCTCCGACGACGGTCGACAAAATATTTGATCATAGATAGTTTTGGATATTTTCCGGAGGTATACGAGGGAGTGTATACGCGGTTTATCAAAATTAGCGGTAATGTTCTGTCAAAATTGAAGGTTTGATATATATTGCTGCGGCTGTGTTGTAAATTGTGCTTTACCGATTGCGCATTACCAGTAGGTAGATTGCAGACAAAGTAAGTTTGTATTCATATCAGCCTAATAAGGTGCTGATGGAGCTGGTTTCGGGCTTGTGGGTGGTGTCTGTCTAAATTTTCGTTCATATCTGTAATTTCGTATCGTATCTATTCTAGTTCTATTCAGTTCATATTGAATTTTCGGCTAATTTTGTTGCAGTCAAGGCTGATGGTTATATAATACCCTTTTGTTTAATTAATCCTAAATTATCGTAGACATGAAGTCTTTTTAGAAAGGGATTGGCCATGGGTTTGAGTTTTGTAGACATTGCGGTGTTTGTGTTATTTCTCGTGGGGGTAGTTGCTATTGGCTTATTAAAGAGCCGATCAGAAAAAAACACAAATGAAGATTATTTTCTCGCAGGCAGAGGATTGAAATGGTGGCTGATAGGCTTTTCTCTGATTGCCGCTAACATTTCGACTGAGCAGTTCGTTGGCATGAGCGGTGACGCTGCGGGCAATGTTGGCTTGGCAATTGCAAGCTATGAGTGGATGGCGGCAATAACTCTTATTATTGTCGCATTTTTCTTTCTGCCTCATTTCCTGCGAGCAGGTATTTATACAATGCCCGAGTTTCTGGAATATCGCTATGACTGGACAGCAAGAGCAATTATGGCGTCAGCAACGCTGATGATATATGTAATGCTGGTTGGCTGTATTACTTATTCAGGAGCATTAACAATAGAGGCCTTCGTAAAAGCGAGAATGGGTTATGAGATATCATTGTGGGCCGGTTCTATTTTTATTGTTGTAATAGCATTGATCTATGTCGTAATGGGCGGTTTGAAAGCCTGTGCATGGGCGGATGTGATTCAGGGTTCTGCTCTTATTATCGCCGGTGCGGTTATTATGATCCTTGTATTTATCAAACTCGGACTGGTTGAACAGGCTACCATGCTAGTCGATGGAGCGGCAAAAACAGTGCCTCTGGATTCTGGTATGAGTGCATGGGATCGGTTCTGGCATCTTAATACTAATAAGATGACGATGTATCTTCCTTCGGATCATCCTAAGCTGCCCTGGACGGCACTTATCGTTGGTTTGTGGATCCCCAACTTTTATTACTGGGGTTTGAATCAGTATATCACACAGAGAACACTTGGTTCAGCATCACTGTCTGAAGGCCAAAAAGGTATCGTATTTTCAGCGTTTATGAAATTGATCATTCCTTTCGTTGTTGT
Source organism: uncultured Pirellulales bacterium (assembly GCA_964492365.1). Taxonomy (GTDB): domain Bacteria; phylum Planctomycetota; class Phycisphaerae; order Sedimentisphaerales; family Anaerobacaceae; genus JAGLTN01. The sequence goes on from CAZBKA010000002.1 coordinate 14,749, forward strand.
TATTCCCGGCATTATTGCTTTTAACCTCTATTATCAGAATATGCAGGTTGACGGTGTTTACAAATCAGACCTGGCTTTGGGACAGCTGATAGCGAATGTGGTTCCATCGAATGGATTGTTCGGCTTTGTTCTGGCAGCTTTGCTTGGTGCAGTTATTTCATCTCTGGCGGCTTTGCTTAATGCGGCAAGTACAATTTTCTCGATGGATATCTACTGTAAATATATTAATAAAAATGCTCAGCAGAATCGGGTCGTTTCCATGGGCAGAATAAGCGTTGCTGTATTCGGTGCGCTTGCAGTTATTATTTCGGCGTTAGTGCTTGATAATCCAAATCTTAATAAGGGTATCTTTACAGTTATCCAGGAAGTACAGGGACTTATCAGTCCTGGTATTCTGGCAGCATTTGCCTTTGGTTTTGTAGTTAAAAAAGCTCCGAGAATTTGCGGGACAATATCGCTTGTGATTAACATTGTCGGTTACTCACTGCTGAAGGTTGCTATGCCAGAGCTAAACTTTCTGAATCGTATGGCGGTTTGTTTCGGGCTTTGTATTCTGGTTATGGCTGCAATAAGACTTGCTAAACCACTTGCAGAACCGATCACGTTCGAAACTAAAACGACCATTGATCTTAAAGGTTCTAAAGGTGCTTTCATTGCAGGTATCGCGGTGATTATATTTACAGTAATACTTTATATTGTATTTAGCCCGCTTGGAATTGTTAAGTAATTTTGGGTTATATTTGTAAGAGAAACCAGTAGTTTGTATAATGCGGCCGAGTTGTTAAGTTACTCGGCCGTTTTTATTTTCAGTCTGGAACAGGAATATGTGCAATAACAATAGTAAAAAAGGCATTTTTGAGGCTAAAGTGAACTCGAACCGGTGCATTGGTGAGGGGTTTTACAGGATTAATATTGGGTTTTGCGGAGATGGAGCGAGACTTTTTGCGAGATTTATTCCAGGTCAGTTTGTGGAAATCGATCTGAGCAATGCCCCCCTACCTGCGACGGATAAGATACCGGATAAACTTCGTGATGTGAGCGGTCGCAACATTATACTTCGCAGACCTTTCAGTCTTGCAGATGTTGAGGCTTGCGGGGAAGTTACAAATGTTGAAATACTTTATTGCAGTGTCGGACCGGCGAGTTTGCGGATGACGGGATTGAAAAAAGGTGATGTTGTAAGTGTGATTGGGCCTTTGGGAAACGGGTTCTGTATTGATAAGAAGAAAAAAGTTGCGATACTGGCGGTTGGCGGTATGGGTGCTGGGCCTTTACAGCATCTTGCGGTGGAGCTTGCAAAGATACCTGATATGGAGGTAATCGCTTTTGTTGGGGCACAGTCTTCAAACAGATTGCCATTTGAGAAGCCTTTCGGTGAGTTCAGTTGTGAACCTACACTTTGTCTGAATGAATTTACAAAATCGGCGGCTAAGAGTGTTGTTGCAACCGATGACGGATCCGCGGGGGTTAAGGGGTTTGTTACCGGGGCTGTGGATAGGTGGCTCGACGATTGTGAGGTTGCGACGAAAGATATTGTTATTTATTGCTGCGGGCCCGAGGCAATGCTGGCGGTAATGGCAAAGATAGCAGAAAAGCGTGGGATTGATTGCCAGGTAAGTATGGAACGACAGATGGCGTGCGGGATCGGTCTTTGCCAGAGTTGTGCGATAGAGTGCAGAAAAGAAGGCTGTGAGGAAACTTTTTACAAGATGTGCTGTAAGGACGGACCAGTTTTTGACAGCAAAGAAGTGGTTTTTCACCCTTAAGGGTGGTAAATGTCCGCGAATAAATCCATAACTTGTTGTTTTTGAGTTATTTGCCCGCGGATAAACAGCAAGATTCAATTAGGAACAGTACAAAATGAAAAATAAAGTCGATATGAGTATTGATTTTGCGGGGATAAAACTGGCGAATCCTGTTTTTACGGCATCGGGGACGTGCGGGTATGCGGATGAACTTGGTGAGTTTATGGACATCGATAAGCTGGGCGGGTTCATTACCAAGAGTATTTCCGTTAAGCCTAGAAAAGGTAATGCTACACCTAGAATGGTGGAAACCGATTCGGGAATGCTGAATGCCATAGGTTTAGCTAATATTGGGCTGGATAGATTTGTTGAAGAGAAGATCCCCCTGCTTGCTAAGATGAAAGCTGCGATTTTTGTTAATGTTGCGGGTACGACGATTGATGATTATATAGAGGTGACGGAGAAACTGGCGGGGCAAAAAGCTATTGCAGGTTTTGAATTAAATATCAGTTGTCCGAATGTTAAAAAAGGCGGGATAAGTTTTGGTACTGATCCGGTGCAGATCGCAGATATTACTTCTAAAGTTAAAAAGGCGGCTGGGAATAAGAAGCTAATCGTGAAGCTGACGCCTACGGTGACGAATATCAGCGAAACAGCGGCGGCGGCGGTTGAAAGCGGCGCTGATGGGCTTAGTCTGGTGAATACGTTTACCGCTATGGTTATCGATATTGAGACAAGAAAGCCTGTGCTTGCTAACCGGACGGGTGGATTGTCGGGGCCTGCGATAAAGCCTATAGCGGTTTATCTTGTTAATAAGGTTTATAATGAAGTTACTAAGAATACTAATGTGCCGATTTTAGGACTTGGCGGGATAAGAAACGCCAGTGATGCAATCGAATTTATGATAGCAGGAGCTACGGCGGTATCTATTGGGACGGCAAGTTTCTTTGAGCCTGGCAGTTGTGAGAGAATTGTTGAGGGAATCGAGAAATTCTGCGAGAGGAAAAATATATTGGCTGTTAGAGAAATTACAGGTAGTTTGCTTTGACACAGCAGTATCTGGATGATTAAATAAGTAGGTTCTTAGGATAGCAAATATCCACGAATAACTTCGTAAGTTATTATTTTAATGGAGTTATATAGAAAGCAGCTGAAGAGGCAAAAAAAATAAAACTAAAAAATAAAATTAAGGATTAACCGGTTAGGGAGTAAAAGATGAAAAATTACAAAGACATCTTCGATAAAGTCGAATCCACACTCATCAGAGTTGGTTCAGAAAACCTCTCCGCTGAGAAAATTCGCGCCAATCTTGATAAGTTTAAAAAACTTGGAAGCAAGATACCCAATGATGCCGATTACTACAAGAGTCTGGTTCATATTATCTTCTATTCAGGTTTTAGAGCTGCGACCGTCACCCCTAAACTGCCTGTGATTGACGAACACTTCCCTAATTACGAAACCGTTGCAGGCTATGATGAGAGCATGGTCAACACGATTCTCAGCGACAAAAAAATGATAAGGAATAAGCGGAAAGTTCAAGCCTGTATCGGGAATGCAAAAATTTTCAAAAGCATCATCAGCGAACATGGTTCATTCCAAAACTACATTAACTCCTTCTCGCCGACAGAATCTTTTGAGAACCTCATGCTCTTGAAGGAAGAACTGGAGTATCGTTTTAAAGGCAAAGGCCTGAGTAAAGTTACAACTTATCACTTTCTGATGGATATTGGCTTGCCTGTCATTAAACCGGACAGAGTAATATGTCGTATCTTTCAGAGATTGGGGCTAATCGAAAATGACGAGCAACTTCTGAAAACCATAATTCAAGGACGCAAATTTGCCCAAGCAACAGGACACCATATTCGATATATTGATATTGTTTTCGTTGCCTATGGACAGGTAAAGTCACTAGAGTATGGACTTGTCAAGGGTATTTGTCTTGAGCAAAACCCGTCGTGTTCAATCTGCGGCATAAAGAATTACTGCAAATACTCCTTGTAAAATGACGCTACTAATCTCTGACTCTATCATTGTGGTCAATCCAAGGACTTCATCCAGCTCTCTGTGTGCTAATAAACCTATATCACCGGTAACTTTCACTCCCGAAAATTTCAGCTTCAATTTTCGGTCAAAACCAGCTTGTACGACGTCGATAAGGGCTTTACTATCAAAGCAATATCAAATGCGCAACTTTAATATGGGAAATGCGGAGTAAATCATTTACTGTCAGGTTGAAATTGATAGAATAGCGTGAGTTATGGAAACATTAAAATTATTATATGATTATTTTCCAACGGCGGTATTTACCGGCAAATGCCTGGTTTTTATCAGTGAGGATTGGCGAGTAGAGCTGACTGAGCATAAGGATAAGGACTTTACGAAGAGCGGTAATGAGCCTTCTTTGATACGGGTAAGGATATTCAAAAAAGCATTAAACGGTGAGTTTGTGCCTGGGCATTATGAGGATTTTCAACTTGAACCGATTGGGATGCTTGCGGAGCAACTTGAGAAATATGTTCAGTTGGCAGTTGGAACAAATATCAGGGAAAGTTACGAATAATCGACTTAGAAAACTTTAGACATGTCTCAACTTTCTATAGAAAAAACTGCAACAGGGGTAGCTTTTAAAGCCAAGATAGTACCTGGCAGCAGTAAGACTGCCTTTGCTGGTATTCTTGACGGAATGCTCAAGGTTAAGGTTTCTGCGGCACCGGAAAAAGGCAAAGCTAATAAGTGCCTGATAGATTTTCTTGCTAAGAAACTTGGTTTGAAGAAAAAGGACATTTCTATCATCTCGGGGGCAACAAATCCTGTTAAGCAACTCCAAATTGATGGTATAAGCATGGAGATGTTTATCAGCAAAATGAATCCGGAGCAAGAGTGAGATATGTCTGACTGGCAAATACAGAAATCACTCGATAATCGGGATGAGACTTCACTGGGATATATGCTGAAACTGGCGGCACCGATGATAGTCACCAATATATCCTTTACGATGATGCAGTTTATTGACAGGTTGATGGTTTCCTGTCTAGGAACCAATGAGCTGGCGGCGGTATTACCGGCTGGGGTGGTGAGTTTTTTGCCGGGGAGTTTTGCAATCGGGGTGCTGACAAGTGTCAATACATTTGTGAGCCAATCATACGGCAGAAGAGAAAATGAGCAGTGTCCCAAATACTGTTGGCAGGGAATTTATATGGGGCTTGCTTACTTCATGGTTGTAACGGCCATTATGTGGCAATGGTCGGATGTAATATTCAAAGCTATGGGGCATGAAGGTGTTATTATTGAGATGGAAGTGTCGTATCTTCGTATAATGCTTTATACCCAGATAATCTCGATTTTCATGCATGCGAGCAGTCAATTTTTTATGGGTGTGCACCGCCCTATTATCACGATGTATGCGGCTATAGCGGCACAAGTGGTCAATGTTGGGTGTAATTATGTTTTGATATTCGGTCATTTCGGATTTCCTCAACTGGGTATCAGAGGTGCAGCATGGGGAACGTTTATCGGGATGGCAGTTGAAACGTGCATTCATATGTGGATGTTTATAGGCAGTGATATCAATGAAAAATTTCACACCAGAAGCGGCTTGAAACCTGACCTGATTATAATGAAAGATCTGCTTAAGGTTGGTATGCCTGCGGGATTTGGCTTGATGATAAATATATCACTGTGGGCCATGATTTTGCTTGGTCTGGTAAGCCGATTTGGCAAAGAGGCATTAGCGGCGACTTCAGCGGTATTTTCGTGTATTAATATCTCTGTAATGCCGATAGTAGGGATTGGGACCGCGTTGACTGCGGCAGTTGGAAAAGCCATTGGTGAAGGAAGAAGTGATATTGCCAAAAAGCAGACGCGAATATGTCTTAAAGTCGGACTGATTTACATGGGACTTGTGGGGCTTTGCTTTTTTGTTTTCAGAGACAGCCTGATGGAGATGTGGTCAACAGACAGTAAGGTTATCGATATTGGTGTTAAGATATTGGTATGTGCAGCGATTTTCCAGGTTTTCGATGCTGCGACGATAATATATAACGGCAGCTTGCGTGGAGCAGGAGATACGGTCTGGATGGCTGCAATGTCGGCAATCGGAGCGATTGTTATACTTGGCGGCGTCGGCTGGATAATTTTATATTATTTCGAGGAACTTGGCCCTATAGGGCCCTGGATTGCGGCAACAATCAATATTATTGCTGTCGGAATCGCTAACCGGTGGCGGTTTAAAAGCGGTAAATGGAAAGAAATTAACTTATTTAAGCGACGTGCAACAGGTGTCGCTGTTGAAGTTGAAGCTGTAATAGAGTAGAATATATCCAAGGATGTTGTTTTAAGCGGATTAAACTATAGATGAAAAAACTATATGTATATTTATTAATAATATTTGCAATGTTTATTGCTATTGCAGACTGTTCATTAATGGCTGGGCCTTTGGCTAACAATAATAAACCCGGAACCTACGCCAGGAGCATCGAACAGATACTTAAATACAACAGCATGGACATTGATATCGGTACAGCTGCGATGATAATTTCGGAGCAGTGGAGCGAGAATGTACTTGGCCGACAGTATATTTTTCAACTAGACGAAATGGCTCACGATATACTTAACGAACTCAAAGAACGAGGCAGGAGTGTTGATTATAGAGCTATCGAGGTTATTAACGATTATCTTTATAATAAGGTCGGCTTTACTACGGTTGAAACTGCGGATGACCCGGAAGATTTGTTTTTGCATAGCGTCCTTGATAATAGAAAAGGGTATTGCCTGAGTTTGTCGGTGCTTTATCTTGCACTGGCAGAGAGGATAGGACTAGAACTATATGGAGTGGTTGTGCCCGGGCATTTTTTCGTAAGGTATGATGACGGAGAAGTCCGGTTCAATATTGAAACGACTAATCGCGGTTCGATCAGCGATGATGAGTATTACATTAAAAAATTCAATGTTCCTATGGACAGTAATATTTATATGAAGAACCTCGACAAGAGGCAGAGTCTCGGCTGTTTCTTTAATAATCTCGGTAACTGTTACAGTGATATCGGCAACGTTGAAATGGCGATAAAGGCACTGGAAAAATCCATCGAGATTAATCCTTCGCTGGCTGAATCGAGGACTAATCTGGGAAATATTTACCTGAATAAAGGCGAAATAGATTATGCGATAGAATTGTATCAGGGTGCAGTTGAAATCAACCCTAACGATGCAAAAGTTTATAATAACCTTGCTAATGCGTATATGCAAAAAGGCCTGGTATCTAAGGCGATTGAGTTTTATATGTTCAGCCAGAATCTTGATCCTGATTTTTGTGATACCTATAAAAATCTTGCCAGAGCTTATATCGTAACTAAAAATTATGATGAAGCACTAGCACAACTGAATAAAGCTGAGATACGTTCACCTAATGATCCTTCGGTCTATTATTTTATGGGAGAGGTTTATGTTCAGAAAAACAAAACCGCAGAAGCAATATATAATTACGAGAAAGCTATCAAACTTAAGGAAGATTACGGTGAAGCATATTGCGGGATCGCATCATGTTATGGTTTAAGCGGAGATGTAGATAATGAAATATACTACTATGAAAAAGCCATCTCTGTACAACCCGAAATGACTGGAGCAATAGTAAATCTCGGGAACGCTTATTTTTCGAAGCAAAACTACGATATGGCTATCGAACAATACAGAAAGGCCTTGACGTTAACAAACAAGGATGACAGGATATATTACAATCTTGGAGCAGCATATGCAAATTTGAAACTTTATGCTGAGGCTACCGAGCAATATGTTAAAACTCTGGAAATTAATCCTGAAAATGCAGATGCAAACTACGGACTCGGGGTTATTTATTATCAGCAGGGCCAATACAGAACAGCATGGAAACATATCATCAAGGCCAAACAGCTTGGCTATGATGTTGATCCGCAGCTTTATAATGCAATAGAAAACCAGATTAAATAGCATTTAAACAAAACTTGGACACTTCTGCAAAAAGATTGATAAATCGTTTATAAGAGTGTATATTGCTGGGTTGTTTAATGTGAAAAATACTATAGAATCCAAAGCGATGTTTTTAATTTTATTATAAAGGTTGTTAAATGAATGTTATTCTGCTGATTGCCGGTTTTTTACTGGTAATTAAAGGTGCTGATTTTCTGGTTGATGGAGCCAGTGCTTTAGCCAAAAAATTTTCCATATCAGAACTTGTTATTGGTCTTACAATAGTTGCCTTCGGAACATCTTTGCCTGAGCTTTCGGTCAATGTTTTTGCCAGCATGACAGGCAATTCCAGCATAGCAATTGGTAACATACTAGGCAGTAACATCGCAAATATCCTGCTTATACTTGGTATTTCGGGATTGATCTATCCGCTTGTGGTAAAAAAAAGTACAGTATGGAAAGAGATACCTTTATGTCTATTAGCTATCGTTCTGATAGGTATAATGTCCAATGATAAGTTTATCGATAATGCTGAAGTTTCAGTATTAAGCAGAATCGATGGATTTGTATTAATCAGTTTTTTTATTATTTTTCTTTGCTATTCATTTAGTATTGCTAAACCCAGTGAAATGCCTGAAGTTTCATTGAACACAAAGAAAGTAAGCACGAAAAAAATTGCAGCTCTAATCTTTTTTGGATTTACTGCTTTAATCTTAGGCGGAAAATTTGTGGTTGACAGTGCTGTTAATATAGCAATTGCACTGGGCATAAGTGAGTCAATAATAGGCTTAACAATTGTGGCGTTAGGAACATCACTACCTGAATTAGCAACTTCCGCAGTGGCTGCTTATAAGAAAAATTCAGAAATAGCCATAGGCAACGTTGTAGGTTCCAATATTTTCAATGTATTCTTCATTCTCGGAGTAAGCTCAGTAATCAAACCGTTGCCATTCGAACCACAAAATAACTTTGATATCGGTGTTGCAATAATGGCAACCTTTTTATTGTTTATATTCATGTTTACAGGGAAAAAACACAAACTGGACAGATGGCAGTCAGGTTTGTTTCTTGCTCTGTACGCAGGATATATTTTATATTTGATCTTAAACAAAGACGCTTATAGTAATTTATGCTAAAACAATTTATCATTAAAATTAATGGAGAGCATAAAGTGAATTCAAAAAAGACATTACTTTCATTAGCTGCAATCGTTTTGTTTTTTGCGGCGTGCACCTACGGCATTGATGCAAATGACCTGTCGGACAATTACGGTTTTGGGGAAATTGAGATAATCAAATCTGACTGGGCAATCCAAAATCTCATAGTGGCGGACTTCAACGGGGACGGGCTGGAGGATATTGCTTTTGCAAATAACCAAAAGGCAAAAATAGAGATACTGCTACAAAAAGCCAAGGAACCTGAAATCAAACAGGAAGCCTCTCCAGTGGTTGATCAAGACGACATTAATCAGCTTCCTGAAGACAGTATGTTTGAGAAAATTTCTATTGCTGTTTCAGAAAAGATAGCAAGTATGATCAGCGGTGACTTTAACAAAGATGGAATGGTTGACATCGCTTTTTATGGAAAACCTAACGGTCTTTATCTGATATTGCAGAAAAAAGATGAGTCGCAGGCTAAGACTACTGCTTTGAGTTGGAAGAGCTGGAAGAAGATTAAGATAGTCGACGCCCTGCTGAGCATCAATTCGCTGGTGAAATCTGATTTTAACAATGACGGCAGAGATGATATCGCTTTGGCTGGGCCGGATAGTATTTATATTATTTTGCAGAAAGATGACGGGACTTTGGCTGAGGAGGTAAAATATCCGACATCTGCGGCAACGTTGGGAGTTGACAGTTCAGATCTGAATGGCGACGGGCTGAATGACCTTGTTCTAATAACAGATGACGGAGACAAACCACTGCATGTAAGATTTGGACTGGCTGATGGTCAGATGGGGCCTGAGATGCGGTTTTTTATTGAGTCGCCTTATGTATTGGAGATGCGTGATACTGACGGCAAAAAAGGCAGCGAGATACTTACAATCGACAGGAGAAGCGGCAGGCTGATAAATTACGGTCTTTCAAGTCAAACTGCAGATGATGAAGACTGGCTCATGTTGTTTTATCCATTTGCTGCGGGCAAAGAAGACAGGAACAGGGATATTGCGGCAGCTGATTTTGACGGCGATGGGCTGGATGATATTATAGTCAGTGACCCGGCAGCAGCAGAGTTGATACTTTACCAGCAGAAAGCAAATATCGGTTTGGCAGATGCGGTACGGTTCCCCTGCTTTTCTGATGTTGACTGTATCAGTACAGGTGACATTAACGGCGATGGCAAAAGTGAGCTGATAGTGCTTAGTATCAAGGAAAAACTTATAGGGCAGGTCAGCTATGAAAATAATCGACTGACATTTCCAAAGCCTTTGGCGGTTGCAGGCGAACCGGTTGCTATGGCGATAGCTGATATCGATGATAACGACGGGCTAGATTGTGTTTATATCAGTAAGGATGCCAATAGTGTGCTTTCACTGGATGTGGTTTATAATCTTCAAGCGATAAAGGAATTAAACAACAAAAATCCTGATGGTAAGCAGCAACGACAGACAAAGGATAACAATTCCAACGGATCCAAAATTGAATTGAAAAAGCTCGAGGCAAATCCAGATGGTATAAAGATAATTGATGTCGATCAGGATGGGCTCAATGACGTTATTGTTTTTGTCAAATATGAAAAGCCTATACTTATCCGCCAGACTGAGCGGAAAAAATTCGAGATTGCAGATGCCAGCACAACGCAGGCAAGTTTGATCCAGCAGGCAACTTTGAGTTCGACGGCTGTTGCGGATATCGACAGCAATAATGGTAAGGAAATACTTATCGCACAGGATAACTTTGCGAGAAGTCTGAAGTTTTCTGATCAATCAAAATGGCAAATCGTCGATCAGTATAATGCCAAGAGCACTGAAAATAAGATCAGTGCTGTTGCGGCATTTATGATGAGCAGTGATAATATTAAACCAAGTATATTACTGCTTGATGGACAAAAGGGACAATTGCAGATATTAAATGCCAGTCAGGACCAGACATATCGAATCACTAAGGAACTTGAAGTCGGCAACTGGAGCAATTCTCTGCACCTGAGGATACTTTTTGCAAAGGTGAACGGAAAAGACACTAACAGCATTATCCTTTTTGATAACAGTAAATTTGCTTTGATAGATATGCCTGAAAATAATTCGGGCTTGAGCTTCGAACAGCTTTTCAGCTATGAAACAAAAATAAAGAATGGTATCTACGGCAATATGACGAGCGGCGATATTAACAACGACGGCAATATTGATATTGTTCTGGTTGATTATAAAGAGAACAATATCGAGATACTGACATTTGAGGAAACTAATAAACCTGTTTCGGTAATGAAATTTAAGGTATTTGAAGAGAAGAGCTACCGCACAGAGCAACAGGACAAAATTGGAGTTGAACCAAGAGAGATGAAAATTGCTGATGTTACCGGTGATGGCAAGAATGACCTTATATGCATCATTCATGACCGGATAATCATTTATCCGCAGGACTAATTCTTAATAACAGGTAAAATGGAACGGGATAAAGAAACAGTTTTTATCGCTTTGAGCGGCGGTGTTGATTCTATGGCGACAGGGGCATTGCTGCTTGAGAGGGGCTACCATTGCGAAGCGGTATTTATGATTACCTGCGACCATTTTTTAACCAACAGAGCAGATGCAGAAAAAGCGGCTCATGCTCTGGGGATAAAATTACATGTTATCGACTTTCGTCAGGAGTTCAGGCTTATACTGGATTATTTTTTCAGCCAATACAAAGTTGGCAGAACACCAAACCCATGTGTTTATTGTAATCGGTTTATAAAATTCGGGAAGCTGTGGGACTTTGCCAGGGAACATGGTGCAAAGTTTCTTTCAACGGGACATTACGCACGTGTTATTAAGACTGAAGCCGGCTGGGGCATATATGAAGCTACGAATATCGTAAAGGATCAGTCCTATGTGTTTTCAATGATAAACAGAGATGTGCCTGAACATCTGGTTTTACCGATGGGGGAATATACTAAAGAACAGGCAAAAAAGATAGCTGGTGCCTTTGATACTGGTATCGAACATAAGGAAGAATCACAGGAGATATGCTTTGTACCTGAAGATGATTATGTAAGGCTGATAGAGCAAAACTGCCCGGAGCTTATCCGCGAGGGTGACATCGTTGACAGCAGCGGTAAAATTCTGGGCAAACATATGGGTATGCACAAATACACTATCGGTCAACGAAAAGGTTTAGGTGTCGCAATGGGAGTGCCCTACTATGTCACTTGTATCGATGCTGAGAATAACAAGGTCACACTTGGACCTAAAACAGAAGTAATGCATAATAAATTATCGGCATCTGGGGTGAACTGGCTTATAGATGAGCCTGCTGAGAAATTTAGAGCTAAGGTTAAAATAAGATATAATTCCAGAGGTGCGTCTGCGAAGGTTTGTCCTAAAGGCAATCAAGTCGATATCGAATTCGATGAGGCAGTATCAGCAATTACACCGGGGCAAGCCGCGGTAATTTATGTTGAAGATGAACACGGCTGGAAAGTTGCCGGCGGAGCATGGATCGATTCGGCGGAAGATATTTAAAATAATTGTTTTTTCAACAGCAATCGCCTTGTCAGACAACGCTTTTTTTGAAATTGGTGATCGCTGAAAAATTTTCATCCTATTTTTTCAATAAATAAAGCTGTGTTTTAAATAGCAGTATTTGGCTTTTTTATTATAAAGTGATTATTTGACGGCATTTATGTTTGTGATATAATGGCGTGCTATAAATATTGAATAAGAACGTTTGAGGATACTAAATGCAACAGGTTAGAACTTTAAAAGAGCTGGCAGAGTTTGTCGGCGGAAAAGTATCAGGCGACGGCAGCGTCAAAATAAGCAATGCCGCTACCCTGAGTCAAGCAGTTAAGGGTGATATAACATTTCTTGCCAACAAAAAGTATGAAAACCAACTTTTAACAACCAGCGCTTCGGCTGTCGTCGTTGACAGAGAAGTCGAATCATGTACAAATCTGATTATCAGTGATGATCCCTATTTTGCTTTCAGGGAAATTGTCGTTTTGCTGCACGGGCACCGAAAACATAAGAAAACAGGAATCAGTCCAAAAGCCTCTGTTGCAGAAACCGCCAGCATAGGCAAAGGCTGTGATATACATGATTTTGCCACGGTTTACGATGGTGCCAAAATAGGCAACAACTGTGTGCTTTATCCTGGTGCATTTGTAGGTGAAAATACAACTATCGGCGACAATTGTATCTTGTATCCGAATGCTGTTGTTTTTGACAACTGTGTTATTGGAAACAGAGTTATTATACAGGCTAATGCATCTGTAGGCGAAGATGGTTTTGGATTTGCCACTCACAAGGGACAGCATCACAAAATACCTCAAATCGGCAGAGTAATTCTTGAGGACGATGTTGAGATCGGCGCCAGCAGCGGCATAGAACGCGGAACACTTGATGATACAATAATCGGCAAAGGTACAAAGGTCGGTGACATGGTTGCCATCGGACACGGCACAAAGATCGGGGCTGGGTGCTTGATTGTGCCTCTGGTAGGAATAGCAGGTTCAGTAACGGTCGGTAATTACTGCATTTTCGGGGGGCAATCTGGTATTGTCGGCCATATTAAGATCGGTAACATGGTAAGGATCGGCGCAAAGGCTGGAGTTATCAATGACGTCGCTGACGGGAAAGAAATGCTGGGCGTACCTGCAATCGATTCGAACAAAGCCAGACGTGCCTATGCCCTTATCGAAACTTTGCCTGAAATGTATAAAAGAATAAAAGATCTTGAAAAGAAACTGAAAAAAGCTACAGATAAAAACAGTTAGAAGAATCAGATTATAAGTATGAATGACAATCCGAAAACACTTGGACTTATTGCAGGAGAAGGCAGACTTCCGTTCATGGTTGCTGCTGGTGCCAAAAAAGCAGGGCTAAGGGTCGTTTGTGTCGGTCTTGCCGGGAGTGTTGACGAGAGGCTTGCTAACGAGGTTGATGTGTTTAAAAAAGCAGCTTTGGCCAGACCTGGAGCGTGGATAAGAAAACTTAAAAAACAAGGCGTTACAGATACGATAATGGTTGGTCGGGTAGCCAAGGGAAAAATATTTACCCCTTTCAGAATAATAAGGTATCTTCCAGACTGGAGATCGATACGGATATGGTATTGGCGGCTGCGAGGAAAAAATAAACAGAATGAAACAATGCTGAATGCACTGGCAGAGGAGCTTGCCAGCGGAGGTATTATATTGGAAGATTCTACAAAATATTGCAAAGATAAAATGGCAGAGGTCGGAGTTATGACCAGCAAAGAGCCTCCGAATTCAATTCGTGAGGATATCGAATTCGGTTGGGAGATTGTTAAAAAACTTGCGGAGCTTGATATAGGTCAGGCCATTGCAGTAAGGGAAAAAGAGGTGCTTTCGGTCGAAGGAATCGAGGGAACCGCTAATATGATTAAACGCACGGGGCAATTCTGCAAAAAAGGCGGCTGGACACTTATAAAGGTCTCAAAGTACAATCAGGATATGCGGTTCGATGTTCCTTGTATTGGTGTCGATACTATAAAAGAAGTTGCTGAAAATGGCGGTAAGCATATTGTTATCGAAGCTGGGAAAACTTTTATGATCGACAAAGAAGAAACAATAAAACTTGCTGACAAGCTGGGCATCACTATCACCGGTCGCTGAGAAAAATATTTTATGAATGATTTTCCTGTTCAATTAGAAATTAATAGATTGTCCGATACTAAGACAATCGAAAATGTAAGCTGTTATGAGCTTCTGCGTGAGATCGCGGGGAAGCGGCAGGTTTATGACGGCATCTGGGATGGGAAAGCAGTGATTGTAAAAATTTTTCTTGATCCGATCAGCGCAAACAGACATTTTAAAAAAGAATGGCAAGGCATGAAAAAACTCCAAGAGCTGGGTCTAAACGGTGCTAAGCCTTTATTTTACGGCAAGGGGAAAAACGAAAGCTGGGTGATAGTATCGGAGAATCTCGTCGGTGCGGAAACAGTTCTTTGTGCAATGCCACAATGCAAAAGCAAAGAGGCTAAAATTGAGCTTGTGCTGAAGGTAGCAAGCGAGCTTGCCAGACAACATGTTAAAGGTGTAATTCAAAAAGATCTGCATCTTGGCAATTTCATGATTAAAGATGATACGATATATGCACTTGATCCGGGGCAGATGAGTTTTTCTCCAAAAGCATTATCACGAGGAAAAAGCCTTTGCAATCTGGGGGCACTGGCGATGTCACTGCCGGATTATGACAAACAAATTTTACGAGATTTGTGTGAAAAATACTTTGCTGAGAGAGGATGGCATTTTAACGATAAAGATGAAAAAGATTTTGAAAAAAATCTCTTAAAAAACGAAATGCTGAGCATAAGACATTCTCAAAGAAAATGTCTGCGGACGAGCAAACGAACCTTGAAACTGGAAACAAATGATTACAACTCTGTTTTTGACAGACATTTCTGCGACAATATTAATCCGCATGAATTCATCGATCAAATTGATGATCTTATGGACAAGGGTACCATTCTTAAGAATGGCACAACTTGTTATGTTTCAAGATTCAATTACAACAATTATGATATAGTCGTAAAAAAGTATAAATATAAGGGACCAATTAATCTTCTCAGACAAAACCTTCTAACTTCCCGTGCAAGACGCAACTGGCTGTATGCAAATTTGCTTATATCTGTAAAAATAGGAACGCCTGAACCTTTTGGTTTTATCGAAAAGAAGAAAGGACCTTTCATCTGGGAGTCTTATTATATCAGCGAATATACAGATGCCATAAACCTTTATACATTTTTGGCCAATCCAAATCTGACACCTTCAGCGAGAGAAAAAATGGCAGACAGAATTATTGACCTGATGGCCCAAATGGGGAAACGGGGCCTTTCTCATGGCGATATGAAGCGCTCAAATATATTAATAGACGGTGAGAAGCTTATTTTAATAGACCTGGATTCGATGAAAATTCACGGCATCGGGCTTACGTGTCAGATGGAACTAGCCAAAGACATCAAACGGCTCGGCAGGGACAAACCAGGCGGTTACAAAGGCATACACATCGACTATAAAAAGCTGATGAGCAAAATTTAGTGTGAAAATTCGGCGAAGTTAAAACTGACGCAGGAACCTGAGGTCGTTTTCGAAGAGCAGTCTAATATCGGTTATGCCGTATTTACGCATTGCAAGTCTTTCGATTCCAAAACCAAAAGCCCAACCTGTATATTTTTCTTTGTCAATATGAACCAAATCGAAAACGTTCGGGTCAACCATACCACAGCCGCCCATTTCGATCCATTTTTCCTCACCACTTTTATCTATCCAGAGCAAATCAATCTCAGCACTTGGTTCAGTAAATGGGAAAAAGCTCGGTCTGAAACGCCAAACGGTATTCTGACCAAAAAATGTTTTTATGAACTGGTCAATAGTGGTTTTCATGTCCACCATCGTTACACCTTCGTCAACTACCAATGCCTCAATCTGATGGAACATGAACATATGAGTAGCATCGACAGTATCGGGGCGGTATACCCTACCAGGAGCAACAATACGAATCGGCGGCTTCTCTTTTTCCATCGTACGGATCTGAATAGTTGAAGTCTGGCTTCTCAAAAGAGTGTCATTGTCGACATAAAAATTGTCCATCGGGTCCCTTGCAGGATGTTCCGGACCAATGTTCAATGCAATAAAATTATGCCATTCGTCCTCGACTTCAGGACCATAAGCAACATTAAACCCCATCCTGCCGAATATATCGAGCAATTCGCTGATCGTCTGAGAGATAACGTGTGCCTTGCCGATTTTGTATTCTCTGGCGGGCAATGTCACGTCTATTGACCTTTCAGATTTGCCTTTTGAAGATTGAAGTGTTTGTTTTAACAGCTCAAAAGCAGAAGTCACTTCTTTTTTTACTTTATTGGCAATCTGACCGGCTTTTGGTTTTTCCTCTTTTGAAAATTTGCTGATATCGCTGAGCATTCCAGTAACAATACCTTTACGAGACAGGTATTTGATACGAAAATCTTCAAGGGCCTGTGAATCCACAACCCGCTTCAAAGCATCTAATGCCTCTTTGCCAATATTTTCAAACTGTTCAAGCATCTAAAAACACCATTGCCGATTATAGTTAAAACGATTCGATTTAAACCAACGCTGCTTTTGCAGCATCTACAATGGCATCAAATCCAGCTGGGTCGGCAATAGCAATTTCACTGAGCATTTTTCTGTTAATCTCAATATTTGCCTTTTTACACCCATTTATAAACTGGCTGTATGTAATTGAACGTGCTTTGCAGGCTGCGTTAACCCTGATGACCCAAATGCCACGGAAAATACGCTTTTTGCGTCTTCTGCCTACTCTTGCATTAACCCCAGCTCTAACGACAGCTTCTTTGGCCAACCTAATGGTTCTACCTGCAGAACCCCTGTGTCCACTGACTCTTTTTAAAATTCTCTTATTAGCTTGGCGTCTAGCGGCACCTTTTCTTGCTCTTGGCATATCAGCTTTCCTTTAAATAAATTTTAAAAAATATTAATCCTACTAGCGGCAGCTGATGAGAAGCCGAGAAGCAGGATATTTAAATTAACTTGATTAACGAATCAAATCAATTACACAAGAATGACTTAATTTTCTTAGACATCGTACTGCTCACCAGTGCAGGCTTTGATAGTGCCCTTCTTCGCTTAGAAGATTTACTGCTCATGAGATGTCCAGAGAAAGCCTTCTTGTATTTTACTTTCCCCGATCCGGTAACTTTAACTCTCTTACTTAATCCCTTATGGGTTTTCTGTTTAGGCATATGTCAAAATCCTTGCAAAATATCTTTAACCGTTTTAATCAAAATAGAAAGTTGATAATGTAAGCTATTTAACCGTTCAGGTCAAGAGGATTGCTTTGAAAATACACAAAAAAGCGTAAAAACTGTGTGTAAGCTGCAAAAAGCCCATGTACAACCTAAATAAACACCCCCAATTGAATAAGAGAGCGTATATTTCCCTCCTATTCAATAATCAAACAAGCTTAAAAACCCGTTAAAATATATATGTTACTTTGCCCCAAGCAGCAATATCATTCGTTTCCCAGCCAGCTTACTCGATCCTTCTACCTTTGAGCAATCACTCATTGTTTCGGCAATGCTTTCAAGAAGCTCAAAACCTTTGTCTTTGTGTAACATCTGCCTGCCGCGGAAAATAACGGAAATTTGAACTTTATGACCTTTTTCGAGAAACTGCCTTGCTTGCTTAAGCTTTATTTCTAAATCATGCGGGTCTGTCTCAGGCCTGATCCTGATTTCTTTTAGCACCTGAGTGGTAACACGAGTTTTCTTATGAGCCTCCCGAGCCTTTCTTTTCTGCTCATAGAGCCATTTGCCATAATCCATAACTCGACAAACCGGCGGTTCAACATTTGGAGAAACCTCAACGAGATCCAAACCTGCGTCCTGAGCTATCCTTATAGCTTCATATCGATCAACAACCCCGATTTGTTCATTTTTTTCATTTATTAGGCGAACCTGTCTTGCTTTGATCCCGCCATTCACCTTTAAACCTTGTTGCTTACTGATAGCTAACCACCTTGCCTTTCTTATATTAACTCAAATATTTTTTGTGTTTTACAATTAAAACACCAAATCAACGGATTTTTCTGCTATTTTAGCTTTTGCTATTGATAAAAACTCTTCAAACGAAATAGTTTTATTGTCAGTTGTCGATCTTACCCTTACGTTTACAGCATTGTTTTCAGCTTCTTTAGGAGCAACCACTAGTACATAGGGCACCCTTTCGCTATGTGTTTTTGCGATCTTAGCCCCAATTTTTTCATTTGAGGTATCGATTGAGCATCTAAAAGACGCTTTTTTGAGCAGATCGAAGACTTTTTGGGCGTATTCGTTGGATTTTTCACTGATGGTCAATACTTTAACCTGAGTAGGTGCCAACCAGATCGGCATGTTTCCCGCGTAATTCTCAATCAATATCCCAATAAACCTCTCAAAAGAGCCCAGAACCGCACGGTGGATCATAACGGGAGCTTTTTCTGTATTATCCTTATCGGTATAAACAAGCCCAAAACGCTGTGGCATAGAGAAATCAAGTTGAATAGTACCAAGCTGCCATGATCGTTTCAGACAGTCCTTAATATGGAAATCGATCTTGGGGCCATAGAAAGCACCATCGCCTTCATTTACCTGAAAATCAATATTCTTATGCTTCAATGCAGCAATAAGTGCATTTGTTGCGATATCCCAGATATCATCGGATCCTATATGCTTATCAGGTTTTGTAGAAAGCTCAATATGGATATCTTCAAAACCGAAAGCCTTATAAAGTTCAAATGTAAGTTCAATCACACCAATGATTTCAGCTTCTATCTGCTCCGGAGTGCAGAATATGTGTGCATCATCCTGAGTAAACTGCCTTACTCTAAAAAGCCCATGCATTACGCCGCTGGCCTCATGCCTGTGCACCAAACCAAGTTCTGCAACTCTTAATGGAAAATCACGGTAAGAATGTGAGTTGCTATTGAAAACCAGACATCCACCGGGACAGTTCATTGGTTTTATGGCATATCCAACGCCGTCAATCTTCGTAAAATACATGTTTTCTTTATAATTGTCCCAATGGCCGCTTTTGTGCCAAAGGTCCTCGTTTAGCATTATTGGTGTTTTTATTTCACTGTAGCTATATCTTTTATGCACACTACGCCAGAAATCAACTATTTCGTTCCAGATAATCATTCCATTTGGGTGCATAAAAGCAAAACCAGGGCCTGCGTCATTGAAGCTGAACAGATCAAGCTGTTTGCCTATAACACGGTGATCCCGTTTTTTTGCTTCTTCAAGGAGGTAAAGATACTCATCAAGCTCTTTTTTAGTAGCCCATGCTGTACCGTAAACCCTCTGAAGCATCTTCTGTGTAGCATCACCATGCCAATATGCCCCGGCAACAGACATAATCTTAAAACCGCCTATTTTGCCTGTACTTGGCACATGAGGCCCCCTGCAGAGATCCTCAAAACCGTCTTGCCCATGGCTGTAAAAAGTTATCGTATCGCCATCAGCACGATTGATATTGTCTATCTTGTAGCCATCACCGGCCATTTTAGTCAGTGCTTCTGACCGGGACATTTCTTTTCTGATAAATGGCACATCTGCTTTAACAATCTCTGCCATTTTCTTTTCAATTTTCTCAAAATCGTTTGGTCTGATGGTCTCATCAAGGTCAATATCATAATAAAAACCATCTTCGACAACTGGTCCATAGACAAGTTTTGCCTTTGGCCAAATGCTGCAAATAGCCTCGGCCATTACATGAGAACAGCTGTGCCGCATTATTTCAAGACCTTCAGGGTTTTTAGGTGTTATTATCTCTACAGAAACATCGGAGTTAATTTTTGCTGACAAATCAACCAATTTATCGTTAATTTTGGCCGCCAGAGCCGACTTTGCAAGACCAACACCTATTTGCTTAGCCAAATCAAAAACAGTACTACCATTTTCGATTTCTTTTATGCTGCCATCAGGCAGAGTTATTTTCACCATAAATTTTCGTCCAATATCATAAATCCTTTTTAATTATCAGCTTAATATAGAGCCAGCTATGCGTTTTGTCAAGATATCGACCCTATTTAAAGAGCTGAAAATCAAATATATAATGCAAATATACACTGACATCCAGATTATAGCCTATAATACATTAGTCAATTATAAAAGTTTCATAAAATTATTTATTGTAATTTCGAACATTTTATTATACAATATGGCTGGTTAAAAGCTTTTGTTTCTTGTAATATGAGGAGAGTAAATGGATATAAATCTTGTGTTGTTTAAAAAAGACGGCGGCATGAAATCCTTTCCGGTAAAACGGAATGTTGTTACAATAGGCAGAAGCCATAACTGTGATTTTCAGATACCAGTGATGTCGGTATCCAGAAAGCACTGTAAGTTAACATGCAAATCTGACGTTGTGACATTGCGTGACCTTGATTCACACAATGGAACCATTGTTAATGGCAAACCAATCAAAGAAACAACAATTGCCCCCGGTGACTCAATAGAAATAGGGCCTTTGGTATTTGTCATACAGATAGACAATGAACCATCTGTTCTGAAAAACCCCAAACAGCAAGGAAATGCAAAAAAAGTTTCTCCAAAAACTGAAGATATACCTCTCAAAAAAGAAACTCCACCCAAAGAAAGCAAGCAGGATATTCCACCAAGCAAAGTTGAGGATGAAAATGCTATATCCGATGACCTGCTTGAAGGCAGTAGTTTTCTTAATTTGGATGAACTCGGTGACCTCAGTGATCTTGAAGAATTAAAATAATAAACCTCTAAAAAAAAATTAGAAACTGTAATAATTACTTCAGTCGCATATTAAAAATTTTGTGTCGAGTTCTAAAAAGTATAACTTGTATTTAAATAGCAATTGTGTTATTATTTTTGTAAGAAATAGCGGTTTTTAGGTAGTAATTAGGTTGCGAAAGAGGAAAATTGGTGCAAACTTTAGTTTTTAGTCCGATTAAATTGGCATTGCTCATAGGATGGTTTTTCCTGTGTTTCTGGCTTGCCCAGCGAACCCAGTACAGCCTGTTGGTGCCAAAGGATAAAAAAATAAGCGCGGCTTTGATGGCATTGCTACTGGGACCAATTGCATTTCTTATTTTCCTTTTCATCGACCTGATGAAAAAGTCAGCTCAAAGCCAGAGCAATATGATTGAGCTTTTAAAAGAGTTCATTGCAAATATCTTCAAAAAAGAAAAAGAAGAACGTGAAGAATTCTCGATCAATCTCTTTGACTCATCGGGAAGAAATCTCAAAGAAATCTACAGCCATGGTAAGTCAAGCAGGGATTTGCAGGTTCTTGACCTTACTACGGAAATAATATGGAAAGGGCTTGAACTTAATGCAAGCGACATCCTTATAGACCCGAAAGATGATTCGGTATCTACAGTAAGGCTTAGGATAGACGGAGTATTGAGGATTATAGATCAGTTAGAAACGGACACCTGTCAGGCTGTGGTTAACAGTATCAAAGCTGTAGCCAATATGGATATAGCAGAAAGAAGAAGGCCTCAGGACGGTGCTTTTACCGCAAAAACTATCACAGGAAATGTTTCTTTCAGGGTAGCAAGCGCGGGTGCCTTAAATGGCGAGAAGTTATCTATAAGGGTACTTAACCAGAACGCAAATCGATTCAGACTCGATAACATCGGTATTTCAAAAAAACAAGCAATTGTGATTCAAAATGCAATGAAAAAACCTTCCGGTATGATTCTGATGTGCGGACCTACGGGAAGCGGAAAAACTACGACTATGTACGGCATGCTGAATGAAATTGATTTCAACCAGCGTAATGTAATCACAGTTGAGGATCCGATAGAGTACGTTCTGCCGCAGGCAAGTCAGATCGAAGTAAATGCAAAGGCTGATATTACTTTTGCAAAATCATTAAGGAGCATTTTAAGACAGGACCCTGATGTGATATGTGTTGGTGAGATTCGAGATGAGGACACCGCTGCTATTGCATTGAGGGCATCACAAACCGGTCACCTGGTACTTGCCACGATTCACAGCAACAGCAATGCGGCAACAATTGTCAGATTAATGGACCTAGGGATCAGCCCCCTGCTTATCGCTACAGGTCTTAGCACACTTATATCTCAAAGGCTCGTGCGTAAACTTTGTGAAAATTGTAAACGACAGGCAAATCTGAGCCAAGCACAGATATTGAGCTTTAAAAAGAATAAAGTAAACTACCTGAATATTTATGAGGCTGTCGGATGTGAAAAATGTCACGGTACCGGATATCTTGGAAGAATAGCTATTTGCGATATACTTGATATCGATGATAATCTCAGGACTCTTATCGCAAATGAAAAACTAGATATCGGGCAGCTGAGAAAAAACGGTGACGAAAAAGGTAAATCTAATCTTCAGAAACAAGGACTGAAAAAGGTCGTCGAAGGAATAACAAGCCTGGATGAACTTAAACGGGTTTTAGGATAATCTTATGGGCATGCTTATTGCAATTATAGCTGGATTGATTTTTGCCTGGATAGCGATCAGGGTAGGTTTTTATGTTGCATGGTCCGTCATGTTCAATCTGGTTGTATCAATTTATATAGCTATCTCCCTGGGACCATTTGTTGCTGACAAGCTACCATTAGAAGGCGGTTTCGGTGCAGCAATTGTTTTAACAGGTCTGGCAGCGGCGGTCTTTGCAGTTCTTCAAGGCTCTTGCTATTTATTCTTCACGAGCCAGTATGAAATGTCTTTTCCCGCTATTTTTGACAGCGTAGCTTCAGGCATCACAGGATTTTTAACTGGAGTGTTGATCGTAAGCTTTCTGATTCTTCCTGTGGGGCTTATACGCCAGGGTACAGTGGCTGATAAAAATACTACGAAAGAAAGCTACCAACTGAACAGTTCCGCATATCTCAACTTCTGGTATAATGCTGTGCATTATCTGGTAGGAAAAGAGGAAAATGTTCAACCAGAAACACTAGTTGCCGGAATAATCAAAAACAATAAAAAAGTTAAAAATACCAAAGCAGAAGTTAAGGTTGTTGAGCAAGTAAAAGTAGTAGAACCAAACGAAGTTAAGGTCGAAGAAGTTAGCAAAGATAAACTTGGCACACCACCTGATTTTGACTTTGATAAAATATAATCAGCTATGCCTTATTTTCGGGTTTGTGTAATTCATCTGCCAAACTCAGCACATAAAAAAAGCGAATATACCAATCGGCATATTCGCTTTTTTTTAATTTCAAAAATATTAGCTTATTCAGCGTTTTCTTTTATGTATGCTATCAGCTCATCAACCTGTGCAAATGCGAGGCCTGTCACTGTATCTGCAGCACCATAGTAAATAGCGATTTTTCCGCTCGGTGCATCTGTCAAAGCTGCACATGGGAAACAAACATTCGGAGTATCACCAACACATTCATAGTCTTTTTGTGGTGACAGCAGATAAGGTCTGCAACGATATTTAACTTTCCATGGCTCATCAATATCAAGGATGGCACCACCCATGCTGTATACAAAACCATTACAGCTTGTCAGTACACCGTGATAGATCAGCAGCCAGCCTTCAGTAGTTTCAATCGGGGTTGGACCTGGACCGACTTTTGTACATTCCCAGCTCATAACACCGGTACGTCTTGAGGCAAATACGAATCTGTGCTTGCCCCAATAAGTCATATCTTTGCTGCGACTCAGGAAGATATCACCAAAAGGTGTATGACCAGTATCGGAAGGTCTTGAAAGCATTACGTATTCGCCGTTAATTTTTCTCGGGAACAACACACCATTTCTGTTATATGGCAAAAATGCATTTTCCATCTGGTGAAAAGTTTTGAAGTCCTTTGTATAACCAACACCTATCGTGTAACCATGATAGTTATTGCACCAGATCACATAATATTTATCATCAACCTTGCAAACTCTGGGGTCATAACGCTCAATCATATTAGCTATTTCTGGATCATCACATTCGAAATGTATAGGCTCATTATCAATTTCGAAATTGTAACCATCTTTGCTGCGACCAGCATAAAGATTCATATGCCTACTTCTGTTATCAACACGAAATACGCCGGCAAATTGTCCCTTGAAAGGAACTACAGCACTGTTAAATATCGCATTTGAGCATGGAGTAAGATTCCTTGGAATAACCGGGTTGGCATCGTATCGCCAAATAACATCATGTTTGCAATCAGCTGGCTTATCCTGCCAGGGAATATTAGGCAAAGCCTCTCCAATAATCGTTTGTTTTTTCGCCATACATCTTTCCTTTTTTTAATTAATACTGTCACTGTCTTTTAAATTACTAAAATAAATTTCAACTGATAAAAAGTTACGCCTTGAATTGCTTCTTAACGCATAATCCAGTTTTGTTCTTTAAATTTTAAAATCGCATCTGATCGAAATATCGGATCACCGCCAATTTTGTAATCAAGCCCGAGTGTTTTTCTCAGAAAAATTTTCTTACTGTTGCCATTTTCATCTTTAGCCGTGGGATGATCCAAAGCAATTGTCTCATTGCTGAGACCGGCAATAAAGAAACTTACATTCTTAGCGTTCGGATCAAAATCAGACCAGATAATCGCAATATCTTTTACATTGTCCGGCCCCTGAAGTACCTTGCTGCTTGTCTTATCAACAGATTCAAGAAATGGATACTGCTTCTGATGCCGCAACTTAATCTGGTCAAAAACCGAAAGCGGAACATTTACACTTGCTGGTACAATCTGAAATGTATCAGTTACAAGCTCACATTCGGGATAAAAATCAACATCATCACTGGTTTGATTGAGTATTGTCATAATAATGTACCAGAATCTTACCGGATGCTTTTGCCCTTCAAAACTAACTTGTATCTGCTGTGGGTGTTCATATTTGACTTCTAATGTCCAGTCCTGAGCCGACTGCACAACCGCCGGCGAAGGTGCCGCGATACAAAAACCTGCACTAACAACCAATATAACTAAAAAAAGATAACTATATTTCTTCATTGTGTATGCCTTAACAGAAAACTACTTTAAAGCCCATTTAAAACCCTTAAATATTCATCCGAAGCATGATTTTACAATAAAATAAGATAATATCCAAGTACATTTTCTGACTTTTTAGCTTCAATTTGAAAGCTACTGAAACATCGGTCGCGAATTATAAAGGCTTTTACCCATATCCATATACTATTGTGTTCAATATTATAGCAAGACAAGCGATTATTGCTGAAAAAACGATTATTTAACGATCAAAATTTTAGTTAGCTTAATTCAGTCTATATGCCACTTTAACAGCCGCGTTAACCAAGATTACTACTATTTTAGGCGAAGTTGAATGCAGCATCCTTCGACGTCTGATGGGCAAGCTGTCGACATTTCTGGATAGTCCCAGCACCTGGAGCCTCGATGTTTTCAGTTATAATGACAACAGGCAGTTTCTGCCATTTTTATTCAGAAAAATAGGCATATATCCAGCTATTAGTTCCGGTCTATTTAGTTACCACCGCTAACGACTTGATCAGCGCAACTATTTGTACGCTTCTTGGATTTTTGATCACAAAATAAAATAATTATCGGACAAAAAACGCTGAAAATACGCAAACTAACGTCTAATCCTCATTTTTAAGCTTAAAACAATCACTTATTGTTGAAGTACACCTGTTGACAAACCAATGCAAAGCCTTATAATGAGACAGTTTAGGGGTAATAATAATTTGTTTGTTATTAATTGCCTGCTTTAACAAACAGTATTTTTTATAACTATTTGTTACTTAGGGCGTTAATGTTCTAAAGGAGTTTTTTTTGTGACTGAAGGACAGCCAATAGGTCGTCATGTAATACTTGATCATGACCCTGAAATTAATAAACTTTTCAGAGCTGCAATAAAGGTCGGCGCAAGTGACCTTCATCTTAAAGTAAACATGGTTCCCAAATTAAGAATACATGGTTCTTTAAAAAGTACTACCGGTGAAAAATTAACCGAGGAAGATTCTGAAAAGCTGATATTTGAAATTCTAACCGAAAATCAGAAACAATTCTTCCTCGAACATGGGGCTCTCGACTTTGCACATCAGGTCAGCACTACTGATAGATTCCGTGTTAATATCTTCCGTCAGCGCGGTTTTATAAGTCTGGCTGCAAGGCATATTACAAGCAATATCCCTGCATTTGAAACCCTGCATATGCCATCCATTGTTGAAAAAATAGCAGAAAACCACTCCGGACTGGTACTTGTTACAGGGCCAACAGGTTCAGGTAAAAGCACAACGATTGCTTCTATGATCGACCACATTAATGCTACCAGACCTTGTCATATCGTTACTATCGAAGACCCATTGGAGTTTTTGCATAACGATAAAAAAGCCATCGTTTCACAAAGAGAAATAGGAATAGATGTTCAAGATTTCGAACTTGCATTGAAATCTCTTATGCGTCAGGACCCCGATGTTGTTCTCGTCGGTGAGATCAGGGACAATGAAACATTGACTGCTGCGATGAGGGCCGCCGAAACGGGGCATATGGTATTCGGAACCCTGCACTCTGTTAGTGCAGCCCAGACTATCCAGAGAATCCTCGATCTGTTTCCACAGGAAGAACGAGATCTGGCACGACAGACCTTTGCCCTGACTATCAGGGCCGTTATCAGTCAGCAGCTTTTGCCAGGTATCAAACCCGAAGCTACAAGAATACCAGCTATTGAAATACTGATAGCTAACCCCATCGTAAGGAAACTCATCTCTGAAGGAAGAGAAGCAGATATCCCTTCTGTCATAAAATCATGTCAGAATGAAGGTATGCAGGATTTCACCGAGTCGCTTCGAGTACTTATCACGGAAGAGTGGATAGACCTGAAAGTGGGGCTGAATTACGCAACGAATGTTGAAGAATTGAAAATGGCATTAAAAGGGATTAGAAGTTCTACGAGCGGTATTCTGTAAATTAAATTTCAAATGGAGCATTTCATGCCTGATTTATTACTGACTTCTGTTGTTTTTGGGAGCTATATATCAATAGTAAAGCTTATCGTTTTCATGGCTTTGTTCTTTGGTTGGATGTGGCTAATAACATGGGTGTATGAGGACGCGATAAACGTTGAAGCGAAGGAAATCTTCTGGAGTTCCCTGGCCTTTGGCATCGGTGCCGGTGCCGCTTTGCTATGGATGATGATCCCTGCATTTGCTATAGGTTCAATTCTCTATGTACTTGCAGTGGGCGTTACTTCAATTGTTTATATACTACACCGCAACTCAAAGGTAATGCCATCGGACAGAATATTTACACCTGAACATATACGCAGCCTTTTGACCAAAAAGGATAAAAATGCGAAAGTTCAGATAAAAGGCTTCACTTTCTACACCACGAATAAAAATGAAGTTCCAAGACCTGACACAAAAAGTAAGGACTTTCATGGATTCAAAGCTGCTTACGACATTATAAACGACGCATTAGAAAAAAGAACCAGCACTATTATTTTCATTCCCACATCACAGAATTATTCAGTTACATACAATATCGACGGTGTAAATTTAAAACAGCCGGAGATGGACAATGAACTCGCACACCACCTAGTCCGTTTTCTAAAACAATTGGCGGATCTCAACCTCGAAGAAAAACGGAAGCCGCAAAGCGGAAGGTTCAGAATTAAAAAAGACAATAAAGTTACTGACTGGGAAATTAACTGTGCAGGATCAACAGCAGGCGAACAGCTCCAGCTCAGGCTTATGACACAGGAAGTTGAAGAAAGAATATTAGACCTTGGTTTGACAACACACCAGTTAGAGTCTCTTGAGCAGTTAAAAAAGCTTAAACATGGAATTGTTTTGGTAACAGGACCAAAACAAAGCGGCGTTACTACGACATTCTACGCATTGCTAAGGAATCACGATGCGTTCTTAAATAGCATAAATACCCTCGAAAGAAAAACAACCTCTGTGTTGCCAAATATAACACAGGAAACATTCGAACTAACCGATTCGGGAACTTCAACATTTGCTAAACGTCTGAGAACCATTTATAGAATGGGACCTAACATCGTAGGTGTTGAAGGATGTCATGATAGTGATACTGCAAAAGAAATATGCAATGCCGCTCAGAATGACATTCTCAGTTATGTAGTCATTGAAGCCGACAGCGTAATAAAAGCTCTGTCCAAATGGATCAAACTGGTCGGGGATAGAAAATTAGCAACCGAAACTTTGTCAGGAATTTGCAACCAGAGGCTGTTAAGAAAACTCTGTGATGAATGTAAGCAGGGATATACACCAAATAAGGAACTGCTTAGAAAATTCAACCTGCCTGCAGACAAAGCCAAGGTCATGTACCGCGAAGGAAAAGTAGTATATGACAAACACGGTAAACCTTCAGAGTGCCCGCAATGTCACGGCATCGGTTTCATCGGAAGAACGGGCATATTTGAAGTAATATTATTGAATGATGAATTAAAACGGGCAATGTTAAATGCAAAGTCGATGCAGGACATTGATGCTATATTCAGAGGAGATAAAATGCTTTACCTCCAAGAACAGGGTCTTTGCAAAGTCATTACCGGAGTAACATCCGTCAATGAAATGATAAGAGCATTGTCTTCTTCAGTGTCAAAAACTGCTGAAAAACCAGTTAATAAAAAAGAATAGATAATCGCGTTTAATAACGGATTTTCTTTATAGAGCTAAATTTGGAGAAAAATTGATGGCCGCTTTAGTAATACTTTTGATAGTCGCAGGCTGTGTTGCATACGAGTTTTTCAAAGGAACATGCGTAAAAGCTTTTGCTAATCTAATTGCCGCTGTATGCTCGGTCGCTGTTGCTTTTGGATTTTTTGAAGTACTTGGAAACGTTATCATTGCTCGTCTTGATATCAGGGATAATGCCGCTATCATTCCATGGGTAATGCCTTCATGTTTTTTGATCGTTGCTCTTTTGGTTTTTACGATATTTTCAACGATAACCACCCAGATAATGAAAAAACCAGTTGACTTCGGTGATCTGCCTGAAAAAATCGGAAAATGCAGCTTCGGGCTGATAACAGGTCTTGTCACCGCTGGAGCTGTACTGGCAGTAACTGCTATGATGCCGTTGCCTTCTCAATATCCTTATCAACGTTTTGATGAAAATAATTTAGATGTTAAAAACCCTTCTAAAGTTCTGCTGAACATCGACGGCTTCACAACAGGATGGGCTAACATGATGAGTAAAGGAAGTTTCAGCTCGGGCAAAAGTCTTGCTTTTATGCATGCTGATTTCCTCGACACAGCTTTCCTCTCAAGAAACACCGATAAAGAAATATTTAATTTTACTTCAACAAGCGTGCTTGAAATACCAAATAAAAAAGCCGTCTGGCCAGGTGCGGTTGGTTTAAAAGATACTGAAGAAAATGAACTTACTGCCAAAACCGGAAACCTTTTCGTAATAGTAAGGATGGGACTTAAAAATTCTTCCTTAACAGAAACAAAAAAATTCACCCCATCACAAGTCAGACTAATCTGCAAAAGCGATCTTGACACATCACTGGCGCCCAAGGGACAGGGACAGACATTCTTCCCGGTCGGATATATGGAAAGCAATCAACAGGTAAAAGTTGTTAAAATCCACGATGCAATATTAATCGATGTCACAAAAATTATAGGCAAAACCAAGTGGATAGATTTTCTCTTTGAAATACCCATGGATTACAGACCTGAAATGATTCAGTTCAAACAAAACAATGCCGCCCTGCTGCCTGCTATGACTACCGCTGAACAGGCACCTGAGGTAATCAGCTTCAGCGATCCAAAGCCACTTGTTGAAGAAGTTGAAGAAAACGCTGATAACACAGAAAATACTGACGACAATGCAGAAACCAATAAGTAATCAGGATGCTCTTGTAGAATAGTATTGTCGCCTTTGTAACAACATTTATTGCAATAGATGATTTTAAAAACCTACCACTATTTGCAGGTTAGCTTTTACACTTAAAAACAAAGATACAAATGTCATCCTTTTTGCATTGCTGTTTTTTCAACTTGAAGCTTATCCCATCACCGAATTCCTTTGCCCAGGTTCCATATTCTGCAACCCCAACCTTGTCACATATAGTCACTCCAAGTTCTGCTTTGCCGCTATTACGCAATATCTCAAACCATGGACATTTATTTATCTTTATAGTAAAACCCCCGCCGTCGCTGTCTTTCTCTGCTTCAAAAATAAAACCGTCAATGCTCAGCTTCTCAGTAAAACCATCAAAAAGCCCGTCCAAACCGTCAGACAATCCGGCCAACTCTTTCATCTTACGAGCCTGTATCTTCGCCAGAACCTTCCAAACCTCTGCATCAATTTCCAATGCCTTATCAAACCCGAACTGTTCCTGAACCTTAACGAACCACAACCCGTCAACAGCGGTATAGCACCTGTGAAGATACTCCGCTTTTTGTGTTTTATCCAATAACATGTTTCACCTCCACCAAGCTTGTATCAGAAACGCCTTGAAGAATGTCAAAAAAAACGCAAATGATAATAATGATATTATAAACTAAAATCAGCTAGAAACTTCGGGACAACACATTATGTAGTCCATCACATTGCTCATCTTCGCAGTCGCAACGGCTATCGTACAATCAGCGGCACCATAATAAAGATTCAACTGGTCGGTCTCCTTGCTGATAGTAACACCCGTCGGAAAAACAACCCCACCAACATCACCAACCTGCTCATAAAACTCACGAGGTCCAAGTATCCATTCGTCGCTTCGCCTTAAAACTTTCCAAGGCTCATTAAGGTCTAGAAGCACCAAACCAAGACGGTACAAGGCGCCGGCTGTGGTATTACGAACACCATGATAAAACATAAGCCAGCCTTCAGATGTTTCAACCGGCTGACAAGCCAGGCCCACCCTGTGGCAATCCCAGTATGCATGTCGCGACGGAATAAGCACCGCATGGTCGCCCCAGTGTTTCAAGTCAGGGGAAAAACTAATCCAGATATGAGCCTCCCCACTAACGATTGGCCGATGGATCAAAGCAAACCTGCCTCTGAACCTGCGAGGGAAAAGACAAGCATCCTTATCCTCAGGAGGAAGCAAAACACCAAGACGCGCAAACGTCTTAAAATTTTTCGTTATAGCAAGAGAAACTACAGGTCCGCCTTCACTAAAGGATGTATAAGTAATTGCGTACTGCTTTTGCTCTTCAAGCCAGATAATCCTCGGATCCTCTAGCCCCCACCGCTCTTCCCTGCTGCTGTGGTCAGCTTTCATCGTAGGCTCTGAATCTATCTGCCAGTTTGTAAATCCGTCGGCACTTCTGGCAACGGTTAGATGAGAAAACCCCCTCATATCCTCAACCCGGGCAAGGATAAGCGTCTCATTATTGATTTTTATTGCACCAGGATTCATCACCGCATTAACCGGGTAAGGCCAATCTTTAGGTGTCAGAATCGGATTTCCCTCATATTTTGTAAAAAGCTCATAAGCCTTCTTCTGCAGTTCAATATTAGGCATAGCATTATTCCCGAGTTCACCATTAACCGAAATTTTCTGCTTTATTCATTTATAATCGTCCACAAGCAACTTTCCTCATAAACCAATGTATAACTTAAAACACAAATTTCAATAAAATTAATCTTTTCAAAAAATCATCCACTTGCCAATTCCTCAATTAATCAACAAAAACGCCAATGGAATCGCCTTGATTTTTAGACTGATATTTTTAACTTTGTTTCATCAGGAATAGATTATCGTGCTAAATTTCATAAAAACAATGTGTATAAATTTACAAGCTAACCTTTTCTGCAAATTGCTGAATGCAAACCGACCCACCTTGAAACAATGCTTATTGACTATTTTCACTGCATCTGTTATTTTTACAGCTATTATGTTTAATATTTCCTGTCGATGCAAAGGTACAGAAGCTATGCAAATAAAAACCCTGATTCTGGGATTGTATGAAAATAACAGCTATATTCTTCGTGAAAACCAAACCTCAAAAGACTGTATTATCATAGACACCGCTCTAAATGCCACAGGAATTCTTGATTATCTGAAAGATAATGA
Organism: uncultured Pirellulales bacterium; assembly: GCA_964492365.1. Taxonomy (GTDB): domain Bacteria; phylum Planctomycetota; class Phycisphaerae; order Sedimentisphaerales; family Anaerobacaceae; genus JAGLTN01. Next base: position 47,069 of record CAZBKA010000002.1, read on the forward strand.
GTTAAACCCGGTTGCGATAGTTTTAACTCATGGACACATAGACCATATCTTCGGACTCAGGTCTCTGAGAGAAAGTTATCCCAAAATAGAAGTGTACATTCACAAACTTGACGCTCACATGCTTACCGATGGCCAAGCTAATTTGTCATCGCTTTCCGGAACTCTTTTTAAAACACAAGCTGCAGAACATATCTTCGACGAACCAGACATCCTGAAATTGGCAGGCATAGAATTACAGGTATTCCACACTCCGGGTCACACACCAGGCGGTGTATGTTTCTATAATAAACAAGCAAACGTACTGTTCAGCGGAGATACTTTATTCGCTGATTGCGTAGGCAGAACAGATTTTCCCAATGGTTCAATGCAGCAACTCATCGAAAACATACAGAAAAAACTTATGACTTTGCCGGATGAAACCGACGTCCTCCCTGGTCACGGTCCCAAAACCACTATCGGTCAGGAAAAAAAACACAATCAGTATTTGCAGTAATTAACAACGACAAACATACTAAATAAAACCATTGCTCAGGTTTTCGTTCCTGCCGTCGTCCGCATCATAGGTACTGCTGTCCTGGATATTGCTTTTTATGCGAACACGTTCAATTTTTTCTGCCATTTTCGTGTTGCTGTCAACAGTCACTAATATCCCATTAATCTGAACATCACCATCGGCTATATCAAAGGGATAAGGCATCTGTGTGCGAAAAGATTTAAGAACGTTTTCTTTCCCTCTGCCCAATACCGAGTCGTGAGGCCCAGTCATCCCGATATCAGTAATATAAGCGGTCCCCTTAGGCAATATCTTTTCATCAGCAGTCTGAACATGGGTATGTGTACCAAAACAACAGCTAACCTTGCCGTCAAGATAATGCCCCATAGCTACTTTTTCACTTGTCGCCTCTGCATGCATCTCAACGAAAATAATATCCGCATTTTGTTTGAGTTTAGGCAATATCTTATCTATCGCACCAAAGGGACAATCCGCAGGCTTCATGAAAACCCTGCCTATCAAGGTCACTATCGCAATCTGAGTACCTTTAAAACACCGGTACACAGCATACCCCTTACCGGACGATAATTCAGACATATTTGCCGGTCTGACAATATCATCCGCCGTCTCAAGAATAGAAATAATATCTCTCTTGCGATAGGTATGGTCGCCAAGAGTTATTAAATTAACCCCATAACGCTGCAACTTGTTATATATCTGCGGAGTCAGACCAGAACCGCCAGCAGAATTTTCTGCATTGGCAATAACACAATCAACGCCATTATGTTCTACAAAGCCTTTAAGCTCCTCAGACAGCACACGTCTGCCAGGCTTACCGACAATATCACCTATACAGAAAATATTTAATTTCATTTTTATGGCTTCAATTACTTGGCATATTCAATACAACGAACTTCACGAAGAAGCGTAACTTGTATCTCACCTGGATACGTCATTTCATCTTCAATTTTCTTCGCTATATCACGCGCAATCTTGGTCGCAGAACTGTCGTCTATCTGTTCAGCATTGACAATAACACGAATCTCACGACCCGCCTGAATAGCATACGCCGTATCAACACCCTTAAAACCTATAGCGATTTCTTCAAGCTTCTCGAGCCTCTTGATATAACGTTCTAGGGTTTCCCTTCGTGCACCAGGTCTCGATGCACTGATAGCATCTGCAGCCGCAACAAGTGGTGTATAAGGATTGTCCGCTGGTATATCGCCATGATGAGCCTCAACAGCATTTAAAATTATCGATGACTCATTAAAACGCTTCAGGAAATTGGCACCGATCTCTGGGTGACCGCCTTCGATCTCATGGTCAATGGCCTTACCGATATCATGCAGCAAACCAGCTCGTCTTGCAATAGAACCATCAAGATTCAGCTCTTCTGCCATTATCTGAGCCAGAAACGCAACCTCAACACTATGACGCAGAACATTCTGACCATAGCTTGTTCGGTAATTTAAAGCACCCAGCAAGCTTAATATCCGGTTACTCAATCCTCTAATATTAGTCTCAACTGCAACTTCTTTACCGATCTGCAGCACTTTCTGATTAACATCCTTCTTAGTCTGAACCACCAGCTCCTCAATTCGAGATGGGTGAATTCGACCATCTTGGATAAGCCTTTCCATGGTAAGCCTTGCCACCTCGCGTCTTACAGGATTAAAACCGCTAACAATAATCAAACCAGGAGTATCATCTACAATAACATCAACTCCCGTAGCTTTCTCAAAAGCACGAATATTCCGGCCTTCTCTGCCGATTATACGTCCTTTCATATCATCATTAGGAATCTCAACCGTAGAAACCGTCGCTGCACAGGTATGTTCTGCTGCATAACGCTGGATCGCCGTACTTATGATCTCCCTGCTTTTCTCCGTAACAATCTCATTGGTCTCATCAAGCTTACGCTGAATAAGAGTAGACATCTCATGCTCACACTCGTCTTCAAGTCGTTTTAAGAGAAGTTCTTTCGCATCTTCAACACCCATAGCAGTAATCTTCAACAGCTGATTTTTCTGCTGTGTCAGCAATGCCGCCGCTTCTTTTTCTTTGGCTGTGACCTTTTGGAAACGCTTGTCAATTTCCTTGGTCTGTTGACTAATTGTCTTTTCCTGCTGCTGAAGCAACTCGGTCTGCTTATCAATGGTGTCTTCACGTTTGCTTAATCTTGCTTCGGATTCCCGCAGTTCTATACGAATCTGATTAGCCTCTGCAGTAAACTGTTCTTTCTTTTTGATTGCCTCCCCAGCTGCATCAATACGTGCTGATTTAATAATATTCTCAGCCTCTTTTTTAGCCCCCTCAAGCTGTCTTTCAATATCCGCATCAACTGTTTTAGCTTTGGCTCTGGAAATCATCTGAAAAACAACTGCTGCCAGGCAAATCCCCAAGAGTAAACCAACAATAGTTGCTACTGCAACCGACATTTCGGTCGCCATCAACATATCAACCATATTCCCTGCCTTTCTATGTACCTTTAGTTGTTACCACCAGATAGAAACTATCCGATGAATGCAGATTGCAAGGCTAAATGGAAGGAAAGTTGCAAGAAGATATAATAAATGAAAATCCTTTTCGCTAATATAAAATCAACATAAAACCGCCAAATTTGACCAGCAATAAGCCTGTCCAAACCCATCAGGTTCAAATTTCATTCTTAAATATGTTGATTTATCCATCAATAAATACATTTCTAAAACTCTAATGTATGCGAAAAAATATTTTTATTAACAATACTCTGCCATAAAGTCAAGTGAAAGAATCTATTCCTGAACACGCAAATCAAATCCAAGCCTTCTGTTCACAATGCTTATTGCATTCTGCAACTCAAACACTTCTTAAACAACCTACACCCGATCCAGCTCAGCCTCCGTTAACATGGCAAAAACAATGTCCAGAGAGCCATTAGCCGCAATCCACTATAATTATTTATAAACCAATGCCTTACTTATCGCACATATCGGCTAGGTAGTCAAGGAAAAAAATCACAGCTCCAGTATTATCGCATTTAGAGCAAAAAATGTTTGTTTTTGTTCATAAAGTGCTTTATTTCAATAAAAATTTCACAATAAATTACCAAAAACTGTCGATTCACTTAAAAAGTGAACCTTTCATTATTTTTAAGATATTTCCTATTGAAACATCAAAAAATACAAGATATTTAAAAAAAAGCCCTGCATTAACAGCTACCTACCCCAAAATTGGTCCTTTGCCCTGTATTCAAATAACAAACCACCACCCCAATCTAAATTTCTCAGCATAAACACCAAACCTGAAAATAACGATAACTATATATAAGGCAAAATTAAAGCCAACCATTTTATAATTGCCTTCGCTTTATTTAATAATTAAGATAGTTTTAAATAAAAATAACTTCGAAATATTTAACCTTGGAGTAATCTATGAGATCCTTAACAATTGGTATTCTGGGATTATTGGTAATAACCGCTGTCAGTTTCGCTGATGTAGTAACTCTAAAGCAAGGGCAAACCCTTACCGGCAGCATCCTCGCAGATAAAGATACCATGCTCATCCTCGACATAGGCTATACAGCTCTGTCAATTCCAAAAGATAACATTCTGCAATACCAATACACAGCTGATACCAACGGGTTATCAACCGATGCCAACGAACTGCCAAGCCCTGACGTTTCAACTCAGCAACTCTACCGAACAGCCGACCTCAAGGAGACATCCATCCAAAAATGCGTTGAACAAGTAGCAGAGGCAGTTGTAAAAGTATCAACGCCCGGCGGCCTCGGCTCTGGTTTTTTTATAAACGAACAAGGCTATCTGATAACCAACTGCCATGTAATTGAGCAGGAAACAAAGATTGAAGTAACCATTTTCCAGAAAGGCCCAAACGGCTTTGAAAAGAAAACATTCAAAAAAGTAAAAATCGAAGCATTAAACCCGTTCGTTGATCTGGCGTTATTAAAAGTCGAAGACCTCGAAAATACCGAAATAAAATATGTATGCCTTGGTAATCTCGATGATATCAGGGTCGGCCAGCAGACATTTGCAATAGGCACACCTCTGGGGCTGGAAAGAACTGTAACCGACGGCGTCATCAGCACAAAGAACCGATCTTTTGAGGGGCTGGTATATCTGCAGACAAACGCTGACATCAACCCGGGAAACTCCGGAGGCCCGCTGTTCAACCTTGCCGGTGAAGTCATAGGCGTAACCAATATGGGTTATATCTTCTTCGGCGGACTCGGCTTTGCAATACCAGTCGATTATGTAAAGCATTTTATCGAAAATAGAGAATCATTCGCATACGATAAAGACGCACCCAACACAGGCTATAGATACCTTCAGCCTGACAGCAGAAAAAACAAACAAAAGCTTGATATTCAGAAAAATTAAAAAAACAATCTGCATACTTCCAGAAAGGTTTATTAAGTGAAACATCTAAACAGAATCATTCTCATCGCAATAGCAACGATCACGTTATCATCAACATTAACCGCTGAACCTTTACCAAAAACAGCAAAGGTCATCCCAGCGGATACCATTGCACTTATTGAAATTGAAAATGTAAGTGAAATTAAAAGTCTATTTGAAAAAACATCCTTATACAAATTATATAAAGAACCAGCAATGCAGCCTTTTTTTGAAGAGATAAAAACTAATTTTAAAAAAGGTTTTGAGAGCGAAGAAAACGTTTTCATCAAATCAATCACAGATTCACAATTGCTGCCAACCGGCAGGGTAAGTTTCGCACTTGTATTAGACGCTGCTGCTGTTGAAAAAAATGAACCGACCGCACTTTTTATTACGCAATGGGGTGAAAACCTTGAAAAAATAAAAACACTTATTAATGAGTCACTAACCAAAGCTAACGAACAGGGATGGCACATTAAAACTGAAGAATACCGCTCAATAGAAATAAAAACCCTGACCACTGAAGAATCGGAAAGACTAAGCTTCGGCTTCGCTGGAAATTTAAGTTACTGCTTTATCGACGATGCTCTTTTAGGCTCGGAAGATATCGAAATTCTGAAATTCATGATTGCTCATTTAAAAGGCGGTACCGGCGAAACTCTTTTCGATGACAGCGGCTATAATGATGCAGTAAAATCTGTAGGCCCTGATCAGGATATCAGCTTCTTTTTCAATATGAAAAAGCTCATACAGACGTATTCAAGTAAAGACCCTTCAGGGCAAATGAAGATGCTGACTGATAATCTTGGATTTGACAACCTGGAAAATATTTCAGCTGCCGCGGGCATAGCAAGAAAAACTGGCAGTTCGTTTTCTGCGAAGATAAATGTTAAAATTGATGGCGAAAAGAAAGGCATTTTTAAAATGCTCGACTTAAAATCGTCACCACTCAAAGCTCCTGACTTTCTACCAGCTTCGGTATATTCGATGACGGTAATCAATGCCGACCTGCCAAATGCATATGCTGAATTGTATAAAATGCTCACAGCTTTCAATCCGGGCATTGCCGCGATACTCAATACTCCTCTGATCCCGCCATCACAGCCTGACCAGCCTTCATTGCTGCTTAAAACTTCTGTAATAGATTACTTAGGCTCACAGTTTATTTATGCTCAACAGCTAAATAAGCCTTTCAAAAATCGTAAATCACCAACCAATACATTCGTTGCAATAGAAACAACAGACCATATTAATCTTGAAAAATCATTAAAAGAAATTCATGGAAAACTTTTAGCGGTTAATGAACCAGACTCGACAAGAGAGCTTTTAGGTCATACTATTTATATCCTTAAAATGAAAAATCTTCCTATGTTCGCTATGCGAAACCCCGGCGGAGACCCAGATGAACCAGACCAACAAGATGTAAATATGCCGAACTTTGCCTTCACGGTTCTCAATACACACTTGATAATAGGTTCTGAAGAATCAGTTGAAAACATTGTCAGAAACCTGAACAGCAAAGAAGCCGTCTCACTAAATTCAGCACAATGGTTCAATACTGCCAAATCAAATGCCACTCCCTCTGTTGGAGCTGCTATTGTGGAAGACAGCAACGCTGCCGCTGAAGCAATGTGGTGGACAATTAAGCAATTTGCTGAAATGGTTAAAGAAGGAAATGATTCTAATAACAACCCCCAAGCGGCAGAATTCAGCGTTTTAGGCCCTATCAAACCAGAATTGCTGCCGGAATTCGAAACTGTCAGCAAATACTTCGGCATTTCTGTATTCCAGGGAATCAGTACTGCAGATGGATTTAGTTTCCAATACAACTATCTTGATGCACAAAATATGAAGTGATATATAGAGAATAATAAAAAGCCGGTATTGATATTACTCAAAACCGGCTTTTTATTTTAGTATATTAGGCTGACGTCAATGGTATTAAATCAGTGAATAACTTTGTTAAGTGGATAAGTAATTATCCCCGAAGCACCGGCACGTTTCAAAGCTGGAACAAGTTCTCTTTCGATGCTACTGTCAATAATTACTTCGATAGCGACATACTTGTCATCTGCAAGACTTGAAATCGTGGGGCTTTTTTCTGCTGGTAAAATTTTAATTATCTTAGGCAGATTATCCTTTTCAATATTAAGTTTCAAACCTACTTTGTTTCTTGCATCTATCGCAGCCTGGAGAAGAATAGAAATGTTTTCAATTTTTTCACGTTTGAAATTATCTTTCCATGCCTGCTTATTGGCAATAAATCTTGTTGTTGAAACTATGAGAGTGTCAATTATCCTCAGATTATTTGCTCTTATCGAAGAACCTGTTTCAGTCAGCTCAACGATAGCATTAACGAGCCTGGCTTTGACTTCGGTAGCACCCCAACTGAATTCGACTTTGACATCAATATTTTTATCAGCAAAATATTTTTTAGTTGCATTGACCAGTTCGGTAGCGATGATCCCGCCTTTCAATTGTTCAGGCGTAGTTATATCAGACTCACTGGGAACTGCCAACACCCATTTTGTAGGTCTGCTTGTTGCTTTGCTATAGGCCAATTCGCAAACTTCTATTACATCCGAATTATTTTCCATAATCCAGTCATGGCCTGTGATACCTGCGTCAATAACACCATCTGCAACATACTTGCTCATCTCCTGTGCGCGGAGCATAATAAGCTCAATCTGGTCATCATCTATCTGCGGCAGATAGCTTCTTTTGCTGTCTATAATGTTAAACCCTGCCTTAGCAAAGAGTTCTACTGTTGATTGCTGTAAACTGCCTGCAGGGATACCTAATCTTAACACTTTATCCGACATTTAAATATCAACCCTTTCCTATTTCTTACTTGTCTTTCTGGTCGTCTTTTCTTTGACGGCTTTTGTTTTAGTTTTTTTTGCTGTTTTTTTCTCAGTTACCTTCTTAACAACCTTTTTAGTTGTTGTCTTGGGAGTTACAACTTCTTCTTTCTTAGGCAACTCTTCAATTACATCTGCCGTGGTAACTTCCTTTGTGGTTTCCTTAGGAGCTTCTTTATGGACTTCTTCCACTTTTACAACAGCTCTTTTCTTTTTAGGCTTATAACCTTCACTTTCTCGTCTGAGAAGTGAATAAAACTCATAACCTTGGTTAGCAGAAATTAGTCGAGTTAAAAAACCTTCGATTTCCTGCTGATCCGAGGAAGGATATACTAAGTCCTGATCAACAAGATAGTCTATCATTGCTACACTAAGCGGAATGGCATGTCCACCCAGAGCAGTAAGCATACAGTAGTCTGTCATAAAAACCGTAATGCCTTCGAGTTGTTCAATTGCCTGCTTTGCAGGACGCTTTCCAAGTTTTTTTAAACCCTCAAGGTCAATGTTATTAAAACGGGCAAAAACACTGGCTAGTACTCGTATAAGGGAACGTGCAACTTCACGGGCAAGTCCATCATCTTTATAATTTATTATTTCGACGATCTCTTCTGTTCTTGAGACCCTTAATTCATTAAAATCAGTAAAGTAGTTGAGTATATTAGCAAATGTATCTTGCGTGCCTTTATCTGTAAGATGCTCAGATATTGCACCATAAATCAAAGCCTCTAAAATCGTATTATGTGTTACAGGATTTACTTTTCCATATTTTTTTGTCAGCGTCTTATACAGCTTCTCAATCTTATCGGAATATTCTTTGCTGTTTTTCATAATAACCTCTGTCTATCGAAATAAACTCTATCAGCTATAAAAGCCGTTTTTTCAGGATCAATCCTGATTATCATTATCGTTTTCGTTTTCTTCTACTTCTTCTATTTCTTCTGCTTCATCAATATCATCGTTTTCATCAGTTACAAATTCACTGGCAACTTCGTTTATAATCTTCATCGTCTCCATAGTCTTTTTAAGATTATCATCAATTTTAAAATGAAGCGATGGACAAAACCTCGTGGTAAGCCTGCCTGCAAGTATAGACTGTATTTTAGGCGTAGCATGCTCTATCGCCATGAATGTTTTGTTCCGTGATTTTTCATCACCACCAAAAATACTGAGATAAACATCCGCAGCTTTTAAATTCGGCGATACATCAACCAGCGTAACCGAAACAAAACCTTGTATTCGTGGGTCGCTGAGATGATTGGCTATCGCATCACTGACAGCCTCTTTTATAGAACGTGATACTTTTTTCTGTCTTCTTGTCGTTTCCATATATTTTAAAGTTTCTTTTCGAAACCTAATAAACCCGAATTAATATTTTCTTATCTTAAGAAAGGGTTCTCGCAACCTCTACTATTTCGTACATGTCAAAAATATCATCAACTTTAACATCATCAAATTTAGCGATCTTGATACCGCATTCAAGACCTGTTTTGACTTCACGTGCATCATCTTTGAAATGTTTGAGTGTTTCGATTGAAAGATTGTCATGGATAACAACATTATTTCTTATGAGCCTTACTCTAGCATTCTTGCGAACAACTCCGTCACTTACATAACAACCGGCAATCGTACCGAGTTTGGAAACTTTGAAAGTATCCCTGACAACAGCCCGTCCAATATTCTTTTCCTGTTCTTCAGGCTCAAGCAAACCTTCCATAGACTTCTGAAGCTCTTCTGTTATTCGATATATGATAGTATAAAGTCTTATATCAACACCACGAGCTTCTGCCAGCTTGGCAACATGGTCATCAGCAATAACATTGAAACCAATAATAATCGCATTTGATGCTTCGGCAAGCACAACATCACCTTCTGTAATACCACCTGTTGCAGCATGAAGTATTTTGATTTTTACTTCCGGCGTACTCAACTCAGAGAGATACTTCGTAAGAACGTCTACAGAACCATGAACATCTGCACGAATAATTATATTAAGTTCTTTTACACAACCAGCTTCTATCTGACTAAACAGATTCTCAAGCGTCACCTGTGTTCGTTTGGCTAATGCGCTTTCTCGTAATCTGAATACGTTTTCTTCAGCAGCGTTTTTGGCACGGTTTATATCATCAAGTTTATAGAATTTATCTCCAGCCTGCGGAACAGCACTCAAACCCGTCACTTCTACAGGCATCGAACTTGTTGCGGTTTTTAAATTCCTGCCGTAACTGTTTTTCATGGCTTTTACCCTGCCATATGCAGAACCGGCAAGTACAACGTCACCTTTGTTGAGTATACCTTCTTTCACAAGAAAAGTTGCAACCGGTCCACGCTGAGAATCCATTTCCGCTTCAACAACCCAACCTGTTGCAGGAATAGTGTTGTCGGCTTTTAAATCAAGCAATTCTGTAGTATAGTCAAGATACTCAAGCAATTCATCTATACCGGCACCAGTAACTGCCGAGGTTTTAACAACTTCTGTTTTGCCGCCCCACTCGACAGGAACCAGGTCATGCTCAGAGAATTGAGCATATATCCTATTGATATCACATCCCGGCAGATCACATTTATTCAGTGCTATAATCACGGGAACATTCGCAGCTTTGGCATGGTGTATGGCCTCTACTGTCTGAGGCATGACACCATCATCAGAAGCAACAACCAAAACGACCACATCAGTCATATTGGCACCCCTTGCGCGCATAGCAGTAAATGCTTCGTGCCCGGGCGTATCAAGGAATGTTATCTTGCTTTGACCAAAGCTTACCTGGTAGGCACCAATATGCTGCGTTATACCACCAGCTTCACCAGATGCAACTTTCGTCGACCTTATCTTATCGAGCAGAGATGTCTTTCCATGGTCAACATGTCCTAACATTGTTACAATAACGCTTCTCTTCTCAAGATTTTTTCTTTCTCTCTGTTCGAACTCCTTGCGGATTTCATCTTCAAGGCTTGCTTTTCGTTCAACAATAAGCTCTGTTCCAAATTCAACTGCAACTAATTCCGCAACCTCAGGACTAATAATCTGATTCGCAGTTACCATTACACCCTGTGCAATGAGTTTTGTTATTATATCAGAAGCTTTTACAGCTAAAGCAGCAGAAAGGTCCTTCACAATTATTGGTTCACTAATCGTTGCCCTTTCAGGACGTTGAATAGATTTAGCCTCACCGGGACCTTTGGTACTTATTTTTCGGGAAGGTCTGAGTCTTAAACCTTCACCGCCTGCTGCTGCAAGCCTTGCGCGTCTTTCATCAATATCTTTTTGTCTGCGATTATGACCTAACTTACCTTTTTTAGGGGTTTCAACTTCAGTATCCGCAAACCTTCTACCATAAGTTCTGTCTTTGCGTTTTGTTTTGGATTTACCTTTTGTATCTTCTTCAACAACTTCAGCTGCAGCAATACCAGCTACAGGTATCAAAGGCACAGTTACAGATGCATCGTGCCTTGGTTTGGTATATGGAATTTTTTGACCAGCTGGCCTCGGTCTTGGCCTGCGACCCCTTTCCGGTTCTGGTTCTTCAACACGGACAAGCTGAGGACCGCTTAATCTAGCTGGGGCGGGCTTATTCATCATAGGCCCAGCCGGTTTCACAGGCTCGGGGATAG
>CAZBKA010000003.1:0-53449 GCA_964492365.1 uncultured Pirellulales bacterium
TCATGAAGAATCCTTTTTACCTCCATAATTACCAGGGGATGGCATTGGGCTGAGTGGTCGGATGGTACGAGGGTTTCAGATTTAGCGAAATCCAAATGTGAACTCTCATATGGCACGACGCCATCTGAACTGCCTGGTCCTGTTTTATGTTTGCGTATTCCTATTATAGAATAGCATGGGATGTCTGGCCGGAGCGGAACATCATTGGTTGACTTTATAAATATTGATTCAGGTGAAAGCAAAACTATTGAATTAGGTATTTTTTTATACATGTCTGCAACAGAGTCCTTAACGGCGTTGTGATTAAACAATTCTTTGCCTGCATTGACTATATCGTCAGGCAAACGAATCCAACCTGAAGCGATACGAGATGCCATCTTATCGGCGTCTGGACTGCCTCTATGCGGGGTGGCAATAAAGATAACCTTTTTTACATAAGGTAAATGTTCAAAAAAGAGAGATTCCTTCATAACCTGCTTTAACTGCGGCTCAATGTCTACTGTATCAACCGGCTCCTTGAAATAATAATCCCAAAATGTTGAGCCACTATCCTGTATCATCAGTCTTGATAGCAGACCTCCCATACTGTGGCCTATTAATACCATCTTGTTGAAATTCGGATTAGATCCATCGGGGTCATATGCTGTACGGATTTCATTTAACTGTTTTCTGAGAATCGATGCAGAATATGCAATTGGTAATCCAGTAGGATATGAAAAGAACCAGAATTGATAATTTTTTCGCAATTTCGGGTCCCCACGAAGGTCGTTGTACATGGGCACCCATTTTTCGGGAGTAGACATAAGCCCATGCACCATAACAACTGGGATCTTATCAGGGCTGTAAGGTTCAAACATGTATACGCGTGCATTGTTAACTTCAACATTGCTTTTGAAAAGATTATGAAGCCCTACATCAGAAGGTTTTGTATCTCGAATCTGCATTTCCAGCGGTGCAGTATAATCGACTTCCAGAGGAATGTTTCTATTTTTTATTTTGATAGAATCTGCCTGCAGTGAATCATAAAGAGCCAGGCGGATTTTTACGGATAAGCTGTCATCATCATTTTGCATCGGCTCGAAGAATAACATAGCTGAGATTGGACAAGCTAAAAATCTTTTTGGATAAAATTGGCCGAACCCTGGTTTTTCTGAAGGGTTGTCTATAATACCGATAAGCGGAGCTCCAAGTCCTTTGGAGACATAATTATTTTCTATTCCGCTGACGGTGACTTCGTAAGCATTGTAAATAGAGTCAAATATCTCTGGGTTGTATATTCCAGGGGTTTCTTTGACGACTTCAAAGTGACATTTTACACCTTCATAATCAAAGTCTTTCGGCATCCATGGGTCCGGCTTGGTATTTTGTATAATGATTACCCTGGAAACCGACAGGTTATAAATATCTGCCATAAATCGGTATGAGGGTATCAACGGGCTCGAAGCAAGCGATCTTTCATCGGAGAAGAGGTAACTGTAAGATTGCATCGCAGCCATCATATAATAGACTTCTGCCTTTTGCGGGTCCTTTTTTTGAAGTGAGACTGCTTTTAGAAGGGCGAGTTCTGCAAGAGCGGTTCTAAGTTCTGTTGTTGGCTGTTTTCTTGTCATCAGCTCAAGTGTTCCGATAAGCTGTTCGGAATTCTTGCGATAGGCTTTGTCTAGAAACATCAATCTCAGATATTGCCTTGTTTCACAACTTGGTGTATTAGAATTAAGGGCGTTTCTGCCCCTTTGCTCGAACAAATCAGAGACACCGAGTTTCCTGGACTTATATGGGCTGCCGCAGCCTGCTATTATGAAGAGGCAAAATATGAAAACCAATAAAACAAAATATAACGGCTTTGTGGATTTAACAAACCCAAGTGTCATAAATAAACCTTTCGCCCGGTACTTATGCCTGTATGTCGACCAGGTTAAATAAAACAACAAACAAGTCGCTTCTGCATTTAGTCTATTAGCTTTTTTGACAAAGTAAATATAATCGGTGATAATAAAATGCTGGCGAAGTGTTACGGTATATGTGTAACGAACTTCGCCAGCAGAGTAAGAAATACAAATAACTATTTCACATCTAACCGCTTTAAAAAAAGCTGTTTGAAACTAACTGATCAAAGTGTTGAATTTAGTTTTCTCGAATATAGCTGAAGCCTGACTAATAGCTTTGCCATAAACACTTTCGATCTTGTCCGTGAATTTCTTGTCAGGAACCTGTTCTTCAAGGTTGAGCTGATTGTTCATAGGTCCGTCTACTGCTATGATAACTTCGAGCATATTGATTTTGCTGATAGGTTTAGCCAGCGAAAATCCGCCTCTTGGACCTCTTTTACTTCTGAGGATATTTGCTCTTACGAGCTGTTGCAGTATTTTGAGCAGATATTCGAGCGGAATGTTGTATTCCTTCGAGATGTCATCGGAAAGGATTATTTTCTTGTCCGCATTCTTGCCCATGTATCCCACAGCCAGCATGGCATACCCAGTCGATCTACTAATTCTCATTTTTGTTCTCCTTCATATTAAAACACGGGTTTAAAAATTGCTTTATTCGTTCATAAAGCTTAATTCCTTTTGCCCTGAAAATATCTTTTTTATTTATATCTTAAAGTACATCTTACGTCGCCTGTAAGTACTGCGTCAAGTATTTTCTGTTCTTTAGAGTTCAAATAGATTATTTTTTTAACGACTGTCATTGCGTATTTAACCTATTTTAACTCTTTCATTAAAGCTATGTTTTTACTATAAACTTAGGTTTTAGCTATTAAAAAACTGATTTTTCATGGGTTTTAATTACACTTTTCTTTCTGTGGTGGTTCTATTGTCTTAAAAGATGAGATATTAAAATTTTATTATGTTTTTGCTTTTGGGTGTTGTATAATTACTTACCGTATGATTTTGTAACGGCAACAGGCGGAAAATATAATAAAAACATGAATCTGGTTAGATGTGTTGCGTTGTAGAATTATTGTTTTTCCGAATGAGGAGAGAATATGAAAAATTCGAGAATTACACTTTGTTTGCTGGCAGCGGTAATGATGTTTTGGTCAAATGCGGCAAATGGTTCGAGGACATCGCCTTTGATTATTGATCATAGGCATTGCGAGATTACGAAGATTCCACAGACGGCGATTGTACAGGCAAAAGCGGAGCTTCATATTGCATATGGACATACTTCACACGGGTCACAGGTTACGGATGGTATGTCGGGGTTGATATCATTTGCTAATGGCGGGGGTAAGGGCCTGACGCTGCCGATGAATATTTTTGCTTGGAACAATGGCGGGGCAGATGGAGCGCTGGATTTGCATGATTATGCAATGGGGGGCGATGTTGGGTATTATCCTGACTGGGTAAACAATACGCGGTCGTATCTGAATAATGCTGCGAACAAAGATGTTAATGTTATTATGTGGTCGTGGTGCGGTCAGGTGAGTTCTAAGTATAGCGGCGGGGTGCTGTATAGTGAATATTTGACGCCAATGAGTCAGTTGGAGACGGAATATCCTAATGTAATATTTGTTTATATGACTGGTCATGTTGATCACGGTGTTGATGCTAGTAACAAAGCTGCGAACACGGTGATACGCGACTATTGCTTAGCTAATAATAAAGTTCTCTATGACTTTGCTGATATCGAAAGCCATAATCCAGATGGGGTGTATTTTGCGTATCCTAACGACGATTGCAGCTATTATGCGTCGCCAAGCGGAACAACGAGTCTGGGCAACTGGGCAAGCGAATGGCAGGGTAGCCATACGGAGAATGTTGATTGGTATTCTTGCAGTGCGGCACATAGCTTAGCGCTGAATGCAAATCAAAAAGCATATGCTGCGTGGTGGCTTTTTTCGCGGCTGGGTGGCTGGGGCGGTGCGGCGGGGGTTGACTGTGTCGCAGGTTCGGGCGATTTAGACTGCGACGGAGCAGTGAATTTTACGGATTTAGCGATTTTGGCGGAGCATTGGCTGGATTGAATTTAAAGTGCGCAATGGTTGGCAGGGCTTAAACTCTTTTGCAATTACTCAGGGTACCATTGCTTCAATTGTTTATCCTGCATTCTCAATTGGGTATCAATCTTGTCTAATTTATTTTCTGTTATGGTAGATTGAGAAGGCAGCGAGAAATCTTCAATTGTAAAAGTGATTTTTTCAGTTCCTACTTGTACAGCGTCTAATCTTACAAGTTCAGCGTCTGCTAACCATTCTTTGTTAATTTCAGGAATAAATGCGTTTCTGTCATTTTGGTTCGTGAAATCAAACATTTTTGCTTTAGTTTTGAGGCGTAGTTCAAAAATTTCCATTGCATCGGTATTCAAATTGTTTCCGACTTCTGGTAAAAATGCTTCGCCACGTTTTTCGTTTACTATTAAATACACAGGAGAATATGATGCATAAATTTCCTGGGCCATATCAAATTGAGATGTTTTTTTAACACTTCTATCAAATAATAAGTTTATTTTCTTTTCGTTTATAATTACGGATACCACATTCGGCCTTTCAAGAATGTCGTATATCACCACTTGTTCTGAGCCGAAAGAATCTTTCGATCCCAGTTTTAGAGGGATCCGTGAGACGATTTTGTATTCGTAAATATCAAAATTAGCATTGGCTGAATAAATGCCCTTTTTATCTTTAAATTGAAACAGAGATGATTCATCTAAACAGAAAATCTCTGTGGAAGAAGAATTGTCTTTATAAGGATTGAGCAATTTGACATCTTTTAAAGCAGTTTGTATCGGGAGCATAAATTTTTCACTTGAAAATGCTTCATTTGTAAATGATGAGAGATATTCTGATTTGAGAGTGGTGCCGTCAGGATATTGCATTTGCACAGAATCCATCACCATTGAAATTGTGAATTGCCCAGCAGGCAAACCTTTTATTCTTTGTTTAGAACTTATGGATTTTTCTCTGGTATCTGTTTTGCGATATCTGACTTCATCAGATATAATCAAATATTGGGTATCAAAATCTACGGACAGGTTTGATATTGCAGGTGAGCTTGGGACCGTGACACATTCCTTTTGCAGAAAATCCCACTCCCAGAATCTCGTAAAATAAATCATAACCAGAAAAGCAATGAGCAAATAGTTTATTGTCTTTTCAGTGCGTCTTGTCAAAAACTGGTGAGTTATAAGAGCAGAACCAATTAGAAATATATAAAGGCCTTTAGCGAAATTGACCGATGCCAACAAAGAGGGGTTTCTGTATGGATCTAAATCATAAATGTACTTTGACAGATTGTTAAAAAACATTGGAACCACGGACATAATAATGCTAATAATGGTAAAGGCGGCAAAAATAATGATTCCAACAAGGGCATATCGACTGAACTTTGCTGTTAAGGTGGCCAAGATTGCAAAGGGGACAATAATAGCCAGTTTTTCTGTAAGTACCTCTGGTACCGCAAGCAATAATTGACAGGCAGTTGCACCGTTTGCTGCCAGGACAAATAACTCGGCAAGAAGAAGCGGTATGACTAAAATAATTGATATCATAAAAGATTTCGCAAGCAACAGACCTTTTCTGGAAATCGGACGTGTGTACCAAAAGGCTGTTGTTCCAACCAGTGAATCATCCTGGATAATTAAAGGAACGATAACGATCATCATCAAGGCTTGCAAAAAACTGATCATTTTAGCAAGTAAAGGTAAGATCATTTGAAACTCAAAAACTTCGGTAGCTATTTTGTTGCCGCCTATGCCTAAAGCTGACTGGGCAAGAATAAGCAAGAACCAGGCAATAAGCAAATATTTCAGTCGCATCAAATCTTTTTTGAACAAATGTGTCATAGTATTCATTTTGGAACCCTATAATTCAGATATCATAAATTTTTTAGCAAACGCAACAAATATCTCACGCAAAGACATTCCTGATACAATTATATTCTCACAATTTGCAAACATTTCACGAATCTTATCTTCACTCTTTGCTTGTTCGTATTGACTATCGATAAAATGAACCGTATGGCCTTGCTGTTCCAGTAAATACCATTCTCTGGGCAAATTGTTTTTAATGTTAATCGGATCGGCTAAAGTCAGCTCAATTCGTCTAAATCGGTTCTGTAAGTCCTCAGTTTTTTCGATAACTTTTAATGTTCCCTTATCGATGATACCTACCCAGTCAGCCAATCTTTCAACCTCATCAATATCATGAGAAGATATGAATATCGTCCAATTCCTGTCCTCTGTAATATCTAACATTCCGGTAATAAATTCATCACGAACCAAAGGATCCAGTCCGCTGAACGGTTCATCAAATATTAATAATTTTGGTCTGTATGCCAGTGATGAAACCAAGGCAGCTTTCATTTTCATGCCTCGTGACAGATTCTTTATTTTTTGTTTCAAAGGCAAGCTGAATTGATTTATTAAATCATTACAGAATTTATCATCCCAAGTTGAGTACATCTTCTTACAATAATTCAAAAACTGGTTTATGGTCATCCAATCGGGCATTTCCTGATTTTCAGATACATATCCGATTTGAGCAAATTCTTTCGGCCCAAGCTTTTGAGAATCAACACCTAATACTGTTGATGAGCCTTGCGTGGGTTTTATAATGTTCATTAAAGTTTTGATTGTTGTTGTTTTTCCGGCTCCGTTGGGACCTAGAAATGCAAAAATGCTCCCTGTTGGAACCGTTAAATCTAAATTCTGAACAGCGGGATTTTTACCAAATCGCTTTGTTAAACATTTTGCTTCAATAGCATTGTTCATTTTTACCTCTCCTATTTATCTAATTTCCAATTGCGATTGATCGCGTCAATGACATCCTCTCTTTTGATAGATAATCGCTTAGATTCAACAACCAATTTTTCTACTTCATTATTTAAAATCTGATCGCGTTGGGACTTCGTAGCGGTATTCAGCTCAGAAACAAGACTTCCAATGCCAGGTTTTATTTCTATTATTCTTTCCCTGGCCAAATGAGCTATGACCTTTTGTGCAGTATTCGGATTTATTCGTAGTTCCTTTGCCATCTCTCTAACAGATGGAAATATATCTCCCGGTTTCAATTGTCCCGTTACTACGGCTTTTTTTACTGCATACACTACCTGTTCGTAGATTGGAGAGCCGTATTGAAATTTTATTGTAAAATTTATCATAGCTTAGTCATTAATAGCTAATTTACCAGGGTTTTAAAACTCAACCTATCTGTACTATATCGCACAGTACACATACGTCAAGAATAAAAATTATTTTTTTTAAAAAATATTTAATGTGATATTGTTTTTCAGTATACCACTTTTTGCACAACGTTATCCGAGAAACTGTAGTTTTATAAATTTTCGAGAATATTCAGTACAAATGGAACTTTTTGTTTCCAGTCAGGCGGAACGTCTTCGCTTATCATTAAGCAAAACCTTTTCGGACCAGCTTCTTTTATTATCTGTATTATGTTTTTTTCCAGCTCTTGGTTAGATTTCTGAAACCAGCTAAGACTTGGGTGAAGCCAAAAGAACTTATCAGACCATTTTTGACGTGCATCTGAAATTTCCATATCTCCTTCAGGTGACGGGGTCAGAGAATCAATTCCATCAAAGGGGATGTCTGCAATATAATCCGAAATTACTTTAAGTTTGCCGTCATAATGTACCTGAATTTTTTTATCTGAGCCTTTAATGGTATCAAATATTTTTTCATATACAGGGATGAGGTGTTTTTTATAAAGGTTCGGCCCCATGGTGTCAACACTGAGGTTTTCCCACAATTTTATTTGTGTTGCTTTACTTTTCAGCGTTGCTTTCATAGCATCAACCATTAAATCATTCATGATTTCAAGTAGATCCAGAAGCTCAGGGGTTTGGGTGGCTATGTCTATAGAAAATCTTTCAAGTCCCGCAAAATCTATCTGGACAGTTTGAAAAGGTGTACGGCCTCTGCCTAGGGGGCCTATCTGACCTACGGTAATTCCATTATCTCCAATCTGCTTTTCAGACTCATCAAAATATTTATCAGTTGCGATAAACTTTGTTCCGGAAAAAGCTCTTGCTATAATTTTGTAATCTTCAGGGGATTTAACTAAATATTCCTGTCTCCAACCATCCAAAAACCATTCATGTAATTGACCTTTGTCAGTAATCCATTTGATATCAGTACGAACTTTGCCGTCCTGGTTAGATTTTGTTTCAATAATCTCAACGTTGGGTCTTTCAAATTCTACAATAGTTGCGTGGTTAAGTTTACCTAAACCTTGATCAAATAAACTTTGCCAGTCGATATCGATATGTTCTATAAACCAGTCATAAACCAAATAAGCAGGTTTGGTTACAGGGTTGCCAGTCAGGGCATCGGTTATACGCTTTCGAATAGTCATCAAAGTCTTCCAAAAAAATCCTTAAATATATTCATTACACAAATATTCCAGAGAGTAAAATTATGATTCCAATAACAGTCAAAGCAAATAAGCTCCACCAGAAGATAATGCTGGTATACCACCTATTGCCTAACTCATGGAATATATTTAAATTTTTCCAATTACATACAAGGTTGTCTGTAATCTGGTCAGGTCTTGGCGGGGCTGTGCATAGACTTGTCACTATGCAAACAATAATACATAATGCCCAGTTTATTGCGGCCTGATTCATGAATGGTTCTAACAATATATAATGAGATGGAAACAGATGTATATAGAGTTTCAATAATATACCAAAAACAAAACCAAAGATAACTGCGGTCATGGCGCCAATAGCATTTATCCGTCGCCACAAAATACCAAGCAGAAATATCGCAGCAAAAGGAGGAGCAAAAAAGGCGTAAAGGGTTTGTATATATACAAACAAACTGTTGCTGAGTTTATTAATAAAACCGCCCAATATAATCGAAACAACAAGAACAACTATGGAACTGATAATCCCGACTTTTACATAATGTTTGTCAGTGCCGTTGCGGTGAAGTATTCTCTTGTATATATCCATTGTAAATACGGTGGCAGTTGAATTTACTACGGCATTTACGGTCGATTGTATTGCGCCGAATAGTGCCGCTAAAACGAGGCCTTTTAACCCAACAGGTATTATTTTTTGCACCATGAAAATCCAGGTTTTATCAGCCTGGGGTCTAAGCTCATTCCATGGCAACTTCATTACTTCAGGATATTTTGCGAAAAAAATCAATCCAGGCATTACGATTACAATTGGAAGAACTATCTGTATAAAACCAGCCAGTACAATTCCCATACGTGCATGATAACTATTTTTAGCACCTAAAACGGATTGTATCATAAATTGATTAAGAGCATTGTACCATATGCTAATGGTAAAAATACTTAAAAGCAGTCCTCCCCAAGGCATTAATTCGTGGCTGTTAGGTTGTATGACTGATAAACGGTTGTATGTATCCTGATGGGTGATTTGCTGGGAAGTCTGTGCGACTACTTCTGCATAAATACCTTCGTTGGCCTGATTTCGCTCTATCATTATTTTAAAACCATCAATAAACGAATGTGAATCACCCGAAAGCCAATACAGGCCTAAAATTGTTACTAAGACACCTCCACCAATCATAATAATAACAGTAGGAATCGATGCCCATGCGACAGAAGAAAGCCCTCCATAGATAGCCCAGATGCCCGCAACAAGACCAAGAATAATTATGGTCGGCCAGAAAGGCCAGTCGAATAATGTTTGCAGTGCCAGTGTCCCGCCATATAAAACAGCAGCTAAAAACGCAACAATATTTGTTAAAATAGTCACAATTGCAAAAGAATGCCGAAGAATACTATTGTAACGGCACTGCAAAAATTCTGGTGTTGTATAAACCTTTGAGGCCAGCAGAAACGGGATAAAAAACCATATTAGAAATGTAAATGTGGCTACATTTGCCCAACATGCCATACCTGCACAGATACCATAAATAAGCCCTGCGCCAACCATACCAATGAAATGTTCACTGCTAATATTAGCTACAATAAAGGAACTTCCTACGACATACCATGGCAGCTTACGATCAGCTAAAAAGTATTCTTTT
This sequence comes from uncultured Pirellulales bacterium, assembly GCA_964492365.1. Lineage (GTDB taxonomy): Bacteria > Planctomycetota > Phycisphaerae > Sedimentisphaerales > Anaerobacaceae > JAGLTN01. Next base: position 9,964 of record CAZBKA010000003.1, read on the forward strand.
GAAGTTTTCCGTTCGTTTCTGCCTGACCAATAACCTATCAAAGATAGAATAACAAAAAATGCTCCAAAGGCTGCGTAATCCAATGGCTCCAAGGGTAATACTTGCAGTTCTTCCATAATTACTTTCTTTTTTTTTAATGATATTTTATTAATCTATCAATGTGCCTGACAAATGATGGGTATCTGTCAAGATATTATAATTACCTGAATTTACGCGAATTGTCTATTATTTTATATACCTAGAAAACAAAAGTTAAAATTATTTACCATCTGAAATAAGGAAGTTTTGTGATGTTACGCCTGAAAGAACGATATCGGCTAAACAGAAACAGCTTGATGCTATGGAAACAGGGGCGGAGTTAATATTAAATTTGAATTTTAAGGGTCAGCTTAGACGGCTGGCCCTTTTTTTATGGTGTTAAAAATTGGTGGGTGGCTTTGTGATATGGCTATTGCATATTTTTTTTGATTTTGAGTAATATTGTTTCAAAGTTTTTATTGTAAGTTGTATAATTTTGCAGTTAAAGGCAAGTATAGGAGCAAGTTATGAAAAATGCTTGCCCAGTTTACACTGATATATTATATTATCTGTGTCATGGAAAAAAATAAAGCATAGGAGATATGAAAATGAATCATACGGAGCCTTTGGTTATTACGATCAGCCGGCAGTTGGGGAGCGGCGGGGCTTATATAGGGCGGAAACTGGCGGAAAAGCTTAATATTTTTTATGCTGACCGTGAAATCATCAGTATGGCTGCTAAAGAGTTGTCGGTGCTTGATGAAGATCTGGAAACACGTGATGAAAAAATTATTTCATTCTGGGAGTCTTTTTTAGAATTTAGTGCATTTGCTCATGATGCGGTGTATATGCCGCCTCAGCAAGTAACATTTCCCACAGACCTTGAGCTTTTTAGAGTCGAAAGTGTAATAATAGAACGTATTGCCAAGGAACGTTCAGCGGTTATTATTGGCCGATGTGCATCTCATATTCTTCGAGAATATAAGAATCACAAGAGCATATTTTTGCATGGCGATGTTGATTTCCGAAAGGGCAGAATTCAGAAGCTGTATGATGTATCAGCAGAAGAAGCGGGGAGAATGATTGCTCGTGGTGATAAAGAAAGGGCTGATTACCGCTACAAATTTATTGGAAAGGACTGGACGGATACCCGACAGTATAGTCTTTCTATCGATACGAGCAAAATAGGCGTCGATAAGAGCGTAGAGCTTATTCTAGACTATCTGAAATTGTTTTAGGCGGGGAGGCAGGGGGAAGTGTGCAGGGCTGACTATTTAGTTATTTGACGTTAACTACAGGTCTTTGTTGCATATGTTTGGATCGAGAAGCTGGTTTTGGTGTGGTCTGCAAAGCGGTGCATATGCTAATACCCATCGAAAGATAAATTATTTAAAAGATTTTATATGGTAGGTTGAAATAATTTTGATTTTATGTTAAAAGCAGGTTTTTGATAATTTTATGAAAAAGGATTTTTGTAAATTGAAAACAAAGAGATTATTGCTTGCAATCGTGTTGGGTGTCTTTTTAGCTGAGCTTGCTTTTGGGGATCTGGAATCCAGAATAAATGGGCTATTAAATAAGACAGATCAAAAAAAAGTTTCTTATGGAATTAAAATAGTAGATGCCAGCAACAAGAAAGAAGTTTATTCGCTTAATCCGAATCAGGCGATGATGCCTGCGTCTAATATGAAGGTTATTACGACGGCGACGGCATTGAAGTATCTTGGGAGCGGTTTTGAATTTAAGACTCAAATCGGTTTATCCGGAGAAAACCTGGTTATTGTCGGTGGTGGTGATCCGCTGCTTGGTGATAAAAAAACCGATGCTAAATACGGCAAGGTGTCCGGCTGGATATTCGACGATATTGCATGTGCGTTGAAAGAAAAGAATATAACATCTATTAATGATATTTTTGCGGATACATCGATATTTGATGACGAGAGGGTGAATCCGAGCTGGCCTACAGATCAGTTGAATCGGTGGTATGCCTGTGAAGTGAGCGGATTGAACTATTATTCAAATTGTATAGATATGACGGTTAAGGTTGAGAATTCGAAGACGCAGATAACAATTAATCCTGTTACGAGTTATGTACAAATCGAGAACAATGTAATTGTTACCTCTGACAGTAAAAAAAGTGCGGTTGGTGCGTATCGAAATTCTGTTCCGAATAAGATAGTAATTAAGGGCAAATGTAAATCGCAGGAAGGGCCTTTCGATATCGCAATTGAAAGACCTGCGGGCTTTTTTTCTTTTTTGCTGGCGGAAAATCTGAGCAAGGCAGGGATCGCGACTCGTGGACAATTCATAGAGAAACAGATCGATTATGCTGAACCTATAATACTTCTTAGAGAATATAAAAATTCAATGGCTGATTGCATTACTCGATGTAATACAGACAGCTATGGTTTGGCGGCAGAGTGTCTAATTAAGGCAGTTGGGGCACGTAAGAACGGTAAAGGTAAAAACGGGAGCTGGGCAGACGGCAGAAGTGCGGTATCTGGTTATCTTAAAGAGCTTGGAATAAATGAAACTGAATTTTATATCAATGACGGCAGCGGATTGAGCAGGGAAAATCGACTTAGTGCCAATGCTATTACGGCGGTTTTGTATGATGTTTATCATAGCAGTTATTCAAAATTATTTGAAGAATCGCTAGCTGTCGGCGGAGTGGAAGGGACAGTTGATAAGCGATTCAAAGAAGAAAATTATAAAGGTAAAGTATTCTGTAAGACCGGGTATATCAGCGGAGTCAGAACGCTTTCAGGCTGGGTTAAAACCAGCAAGGGTGATTATATTTTTTCTATATTCTCCAATAATTCAAATTGGTACAGCAAGGCTGTTATTGACGGCATAATTGGGGCCATTATCGACGAGGCCGAGGGACCTTTCGATAAGAAGAAATCTTAATTTGCTCCTGGTGCTGCCTGCTGGAAAAGTGAGGCGAAGTCTTCTGCGCCTACGATAACAAATTTGCTGTCGAGTTTTTCCTTAGCGAGTAAAGCATGTTTAATTGTCTGCCTTGGTATATCATAGATGGTGATAAAATATGGCGGATTGTTAAGAGAAGCTACCTTATTTATTCTTTCGATGATTTCATCTGGTGACTTGAGTGTTGGGTGCCATAAAATTGCCGGTGATTGCTCTATTGCAGTTCCATCGGGCAACCAGAGATTGCAACCAGTTCCATTTGTGCCTTGCGGTTTATTTGTAAAACATTTTATTGTAGTACAGTGTTTTTTGAGATATGACAAGCTTTGCGGGTCGAAAGATCCCCATATCTCTGCGACTTCCAAGGCGGTATCATTAAATGCACCTGCGAAAACTTTTGCAACATCTTCGATGTTGGGCATCATGTTTGGATAGCAATATCCGCCTGCGGATGGGCCTGCAAAGAAGCTGTCATTTGCTGTTGCGGTTGTTTTGTAATATTCGAGCAATGCCGGCCAGAGTTTTGCTGCTAATGGCTGAGTTCCCCATGCGATTGGGACAGAGCCTCTTTGATTGTTGAGCCAGGGTGTTTTGTTTCCGCGATGACGTGAGGCACATCCAAATGATGTCAATACACGCATTGCGTCACCATCACTTGCCTGGAACATTACATAGTATTTCGATTTATCGAGAGTTAGATTTTTTGAGGGTTGTTTCATCACCAGATTGGCTGGGTCGGCTTTTACGTGTGCCCAGAAGCTTAGATTAGTTGCACCGGCGGTGACGACGTTATAGTGTCCAGCCATTGAACTTGCGGAGACATCTCCTTCTTCATTGTGCCAACCACCGGTTAGTATTGCTGGTGCCTGAAGGTAGCTCATTATCTGGTCGTATAATGGTCTTTGGGTTGCATCCCTTGGGTCAAGATTGAAGAAGAAGAATTTTCTCATTATGCCGTAATCCTGACTTTGCCAGTATTCGTATAAACCACCATCTTTAAAAGCTCCCGCTTTAGTGAATTGAGGGAGTTGGTTTTCTACGGACCATTTTTGCGCATCGAAATCTGAAGGCCATTTTTTTGTAATGTCATTTATGGGGAGGTCATTGAAACAGTTCTTTTCCTTGTCAATAGACAGAGCACTGCTGCCATATTCCAGCATTTTTTGTGTTACAGGCAGATAACCATCAATAACACAGATGTTTTCTGCGATACATTGTTGCACTTTACCATTTTTAATTTCGTAGACCACCAGACCTTTGATTAAACCTTTTTCGCGGGCCAATTTGACCAGATCAGAGAAGGTATTGATTTTTTCAAAGACCAGACCTTTTTGCTGTTTTAAATAATCGAACCAGATTTTTTCAGCATTGTCCAGCGTAACGCAATGACCTGCAGTATCGTAAAAAAGTACATCATCTTTTTCGTTAAGCAGGCCTTGAATACAGTATGCGGCGGTCGATTCTGCGATATCAAGATGGGTTTCTGCCATGTTGAGTGTATAGCGGGTGATGTCTGCAAAAGCCAGGTTAGACAATAAAAGAACAATTGCTGCTATCTTCTTCATTCGTTGTTTCCTTGTGTTACTAAAATTTTTAAAAAACGCTCAAACATGCCGGTGTTACGAGAGAAAACACGAAATTGTTTGGAATATTCGCTGATTTTGGAATAAAATTATTTTCCGTGAAAAAGGTTTTAGGAAAGCTTTTGGGTTTGCGGTAAGATTAATTGATGCGAAAAATAGAATTGCTTGCTCCTGCGAAAGATGTTGAATGCGGCATTACTGCTATCAAATGCGGTGCAGATGCTGTTTATATTGGTGCGCATAAATTTGGTGCACGGCAGGCGGCGGGGAACAGTGTCGAGGATATAAAGCAGGTTGTTGATTTTGCTCATCAGTATTACAGCAAGGTTTATGTTACATTAAATACTCTATTGTATGATGATGAATTATCGGCGGCGGAGAAATTGATTTATCAGCTTTATAAAGCCGGTATTGATGGACTGATAGTTCAGGATGCGGGGATTTGTGAGCTTGAGTTGCCGCCATTGCCTTTAATTGCCAGTACGCAGATGGACAACTGCAATGCGGCGAAAGTGAAATTTCTCGAAGACGTCGGTTTTTCGAGGGTAATCCTTGCTCGTGAATTAACGATTGAGCAGATTAGGGAAATCCGCAATGCTACTACAATTGAGCTGGAGTGTTTTGTTCAAGGCGCGTTGTGCGTCGGTGCGAGCGGTCGATGTTATATGAGTTACGCATTGGGTGGTCGCAGCGGCAACAGGGGAGAATGTGCCCAGCCTTGCAGAAAGCTTTACAGTTTGAAAAATAAAAATGGTGACATTCTTGTTGAGAACAGACATCTTTTGTCGCTGAAGGATTTGAGCCTTTCTAATTATCTGAAGGATTTGATCGAAGCTGGGGTGAGTTCCTTTAAGATCGAGGGGCGGTTGAAAGATGCATCTTATGTTGGTAATGTTACGGGCTATTACAGGGGGAAGCTTGACGAAATATTTATCAGGAGTGAACTGAGGGCCGCTTCGAGCGGGAAGGTTGATCTGGGATTTACAGCAGATCTGACAAAAACATTTTGCAGGGGTTTTACCGATTACGGGATTAGCGGCAGGAGCGGGAAAATAGCGGCGATAGACAGCCCGAAATCTATCGGTCAATATATAGGTGAAGTCAGTGAAGCGGGCAGGGATTTTTTTGTGGTTGATTGCGGTGTTGAGCTTCATAATGCTGATGGTATTTGCTTTTTTGACAGCAGGAAGAATCTTCAGGGGACAGTTGTTAACAAAATTGAGAATGGCAGGGTTTATCCTCAGAAGATGGAAGGTATTTATGCAGGAGTAAAAATTTATCGCAATCTGGATCATTTGTTTTTGAAGCAGTTGAAAAAAATGGAAGCTTGCAGGAAAATTGCCTTGTCAATAGTTTTGAAAGATACTGATAATGGCGTTGTGTTGTGCGGAGAAGATTGTGATGGCAATAAGGCGGAGTTTGAAATTGCTTTTGTTAAAGAGGCTGCGATTAAAAAAGACGCTGCTTTGAATACGATATCGACTCAGATTCAAAAGCTCGGTAATAGTATTTTTCAATGCAGCGAATTCAGACTTGCAACAGATGGGGTTTATTTTTTTCCTGTTTCGGTGCTTAATGAGCTGAAACGTGGGCTTGTAGAGAAAATGATTGAAGTTCGGGAGACCAACAGAGCGGTGAGGAAGGGCGGTATAGTTAAAAATGATGTAAGTTATCCGCAGGTCAGTTTTGATTATACCGGCAATGTGCTGAATGAAAAAGCAAAGCAGTTCTATAAAAGGCATGGTGTAAAGACGATTGGGGCAGCGGCAGAGAGTGGTCTGGATATGACAGGCAAGGTTGTGATGAGTACGAAATATTGTATTCGCAAGGAGCTTGGGCTTTGTGAGGGGCGGTTGAGTAAAGAAGCGGAGCATTTGTTTCTGGAAGACGGGGATGGGCGATGTTTTGAGATACGGTTCAGGTGCGGCAATTGCGGGATGGAGATAATATTAAAATAGTTAATGATTAAAAGTCTTGATGCTGGAAAGATGAGTATTATTTCGCTAAAAACACAAGAAATGGTCTGATTATTCAAATATTTGCTTGAAAAAATTTGACAAACAGATTATAAAAACTAATAATAAGTTGCTAATTAGGTTTAGTTTTCAGCTGAATACTTATTGTTTTTAACACATGTCGAAGTAATTATTTTTGGTTTTTAGAGAGGTATAGCTACATGGATAAGACGCATCTAAACGCCTGCGGTGCATTGTTGTCGGAGGTGCTTGAACCTGAATATGTGAAATTTTTGAATTGTTCGACAAAAAAAGAATGCCTTGATGAGTTAATCAAATGTATTACGGCTTCGCCTTTGATAATGAATGCAGATGAGTTTGCCAGTGGAATATTTCATCGGGAGAGTTTGATGAGTACCGGCATAGGAATGGGAATAGCGATTCCTCATGTCAGACTTGAATCTGTGAAGAAACCAATAATGTGTGTTGGTATATGCAAAGCCGGCATAGCTGGTTATGCGTCGCTGGACAACGAACCAGTGAAGTATATTTTTATGATAGCTGCGGGTAAGGACCAGCACGAACAGCATCTTAAGCTGCTTTCTTCGATAAGCTCTCTTTTGCAGGACGAAAAATTGCGAGACATGCTGATAGGGGCAAAAAATGAAAAAGAAATTTATAAAGTTTTAACGAGCAAAGAATGAGTTGAATAATGTCAGAGATTAATCACGGTGTGTTGTTCATTTTAGGTATTGGTATCTTTGGTGGGTTGCTTGGTGCATGGTTTTTTCAGAAGATAAAATTGCCGCAGGTTGTGGGGTATATTGTTATTGGTCTTATCATTGGAGAAAGCGGATTCAAACTGGTGAACCACAGCGATATTGCTGTATTTGAACCTTTTAATCTTTTTGCACTTGGTATAATTGGTTTTCTTGTCGGAGGTGAGCTGAAGCTTGAAATATTCCGTAAGTATGCCAAGCAGTTTATGGCTATGCTGCTGGGGGAAGGCATGGGGGCGTTTATTATTGTCGGTGCTGGGGTTGGTTTTTTCCTTTATGCTATTTTTAAAAATACATCAATTGCATTGGCAGGAGGTGTGGTTTTCGGTGCCATAGCATCGGCGACCGATCCTGCTTCTACAATTGATGTTCTGTGGGAATATCGGTCAAAGGGTATCTTGACGACGTCTTTGATAGCGATTGTAGCGCTCGATGATGCGTTGGCTATGATTCTATATGGGTTGGGAACAAGCGTCGCTCAGATGATTACCAGCAGTAGCGGCTCAATCATGGGGGAAATGGGCAAGGTTAGTGTAGAACTTTTCGGCGCGATTTTTTTAGGTGCTTTTTGTGCATTGATTCTGACTTTTCTGCTTCGGTGGATACATCATCAGCCAGAAAGAAGTTTGGCATTTGCGGTCGGACTTATTCTTCTTTTAATAAGTCTGGTGGCATATCTCAAGCTTGATGTTATTTTAGCTGCGATGACGCTTGGTTTTGTATTGACGAATCTTGTACCCAGAAGAAGTGAAAGACTTTTCGGTGTGATGCGAAATTTTTCGATTCCGGTTTATGTACTGTTTTTTGTACTTGTAGGCGCAAGACTCGGGTTTTCACGGATGCCCAATTGGCTTTGGGGAATCGTAGCGATATATGTAACAGGTCGAAGTCTGGGTAAAATGGCTGGGGCGTATGTCGGAGCAAGAGCGACCGGAAGTGAACCGGCAGTTCGGCGATATCTTGGTCTTGGATTGTTTGCCCAGGGTGGTGTTGCTATCGGTCTTTCGATTATGGCAAGTAAGCATCTGACGGGGATAATGATAGATGAGGGTTTATCGCTTGGCGAAATGATTATTTTTGGAGTTACAGCGACAACTCTTATTGTTCAGTTTATCGGTCCGCCAATGGTAAAACTTGCTATTAAACTGGCAGATGAATCCGGAAGGGACATTACAAGCGATGATGTTATCAATAGCTGGTCGGTTAATGATGTAATGGACGAGGATTTTGTGGCAATACAGGAAAATAATACTCTGGCACAGGCATTGAGTATTTTTACTGAGAATGATTATGTTGTCTATCCTGTGCTGAATATGGAAAATAATCTTGTAGGTGTTATTTCTCTTGAAGGGCTCAAACAGGTACTTTATGACAGGGCCTCATGGAACTGGCTGCTTGCATCGGATGCGATGGTTTCGGTAAGAGATAAAGCCTATTCTCATACCTCTTTGCGGGAGACTCTTGACCAGATGGATGAGTTGAAAATTGATCAAATGCCAGTGGTTGAGAAGGGAAATGAATGCAGGGTTGTTGGAATGCTGGATATTTCCAGAATCAGGATGCGTGTCAGTCAGGAGGTTATCAGCAGACAACAACCATTGAAAACGGTTGATTGCTAATGTTTTTTTCCTGCAAAAATGCGTTTTGAAGCCTTGGCAAAGCATAAAAAACCTGATAATATACACTTTTGGTTTTTTAAACAGAAAAGAAGCAAAATACCAGTAAGGTAACAGAAAAAATTGAAGCGATACTCTTTTTCGAAAAAGAAAAGGCTTGTTAGTAATCAGCAGTTTAAGACTGTAATGGCTCGTCGTCTCAAAGTAAAGGATAAGGGGCTTATATTGTATGTCTGCGGCAACGATTTGAGTCGACCAAGGTTTGGTATATCAATAGGTAAGGCCTGTGGTTCATCGGTTGAACGAAATCGAATCAAAAGGCTTTTCAGGGAATCTTTCAGACTGATTCAGAACGAAATAGAGGCTGGTTTTGACTATTTGTTTATTATTTCAACGAAGTGGAACCTGTTGGACCCAAAAACCTCCGAAGCAGGGAAAAGGTTGTCGATGAACGAAGTCAAAGATATTATGATTGGACTTATAAAAAGTGCGGTTAAATAGTTTATGCAGCAGGAAACAGTTTTGACCAAAGAAGAAAAAAAACTTTTTTCGATAGGAATGGCGGCAAAAAAAGCTGGCATTTCCCGTCAATCTTTGCAATATTATATAATGATTGGTGTGATTGAACCAGCAGAAGTCAGCGACAGCGGAAGAAGGCTGTTCGATGATGCTTTGATTGAAAGAGTTAAGCTCGTGAAACATTTGAATAAAAGCGGGTATCCATTGCGAGCTATCAGAGAACTGTTTTTAGAAGGACGGTCTTGTTCGAAAGGAATCGATGGTGAGTGATTATGAATTGGCGCAGACAAGACGCAATATGATTGTCGGCGTTTTTGTTGTAATTGCATTGTGTGCCTTGGCTTGGCTTATTTACCGTTTCGGAGATATGCCCACAAAAGTCAGTGAGTATAATTCTTTTGATTTGCTTGTGCAGTTTCCAACAGCGCAGGGACTTCAGGAGAGTACGCCTGTAAAATTCTGCGGCTACCAGATTGGTCGTGTTACAAGAATCGAACCACCAAAGATACTCAAAGACCTTAATACGGGGTTATTTTACCACCAGGCATTAGTGATATTAAGCGTAAATAAAAGATATGACAATATCCCTGATAACTCAGCGGTTAAATTGATTACCAGGGGGCTTGGAAGCAGTTATGTCGAAGTGATCGCTGACCCGCAGAATCCATCGAAAACTTTTTTTAAAAATAATACACTGATTCAGGGTGGCAAAGGTACCGCTAATGAATTTATCCCTGAAGCAACTGAGAAAAAAATTGAAGAGTTAGTGGCGAATCTTGGCAAATTTATTGATCACGCCAATGAAATTATCGGTGATCCTGAGAATAAGGCTAATTTTAAGCAGACGCTTGCTAATCTTACAATCGCTACAAAGCAGGCAACGGAAACGTTAAAAGAATTTCAAGAGTTTTCGGCCTCAGCGAGACAGACGATTGTCGGTTTCGACGATAAGGTGGAAAAAATATTTCCTTATCTTTTGACAACCAGTGAAGAGCTTTCCAAAACGGTTGCTGAAGCAAAGTTGTTGATGGATAAACTTAATAATGGAGATGGAACCGCAGCGAGATTTTTGAATGATGGTAAGCTCTATGAGGAGCTTTTGGAAAGTACCCGGCAACTTAACATTCTTTTGACAGAGATAACCAATATTGCGGTAAATGCAAAAGATAAGGGTATCCCGATCAAGCTTAAGTAGTAATAAATATTTATAAAAGGAACGTGGCATGATTAAGCCGACAACACAGGACAAAGCATCGATAGATAAAATTATTGTACTAGCCAAACAGGTTGGTATTGATATAAAAGGCGGCAAAGTCAGAAGAAGCTCATCTCGGTTTTGTCTCGGTGTTGAACATGGTGATTATAATGGCACGGAGCTTTTTGGTGTCGGTACTGACCGGTTTATCTGGATGGCGTATAAGGCCAACGGAACCAATAAGATGAGGCTTTTCAGCGGAAATTTTCCTGATGATGGTGTTGTTGAATTTAAACTTGGCAATGTTCCGGAGCCTTTGTCGGTAAAAGATTCATGGGCGAGGTTTCCTTTTGGCGTCGACTATGTGCTTAGTAGGGCGGGGTATAAATTAACAAAAGGAATCGATGCGGTTATCTTCGGCAATATTCCGGGAGGCGGGATGTCGCGATCTGCGTCTTTAGCGTTGAACCTTATTCTTTCTATGTGTGATGCTAATGGCATAGTTATCGATGATAAGATGAAGATTGTTGATCTTGCACAGAAAGTTGAAAACGATTATATAGGTTCGCCTTGCGGCAAGCTTGACCAGATAATGATCCTGTTTGCACACGAAGGGATGGGGACATATTATAATCCGAAGAATAGTTCAATCGATTATATTGCTCTGGGTAAAGATGCGTCGGACTTCAGGATTGTTGGGCTCGATACAGGCACAGTCAGACCTGGTCTTGAAAAATCTACTTATAAGATCAGACGCTGTGAATGCGAGCAGTTTGTAGAAATTCTGCAAAAGGCTGGGTATAAGATTAAGAGTTTTGCAGATGTGAAAGATGATGCTGTTTATAAGAAAATTATCAAGAAGTTTAAAGACAGCTATCCGGATCTATGTGACAGATTGACTTATATTTATAATGCTCAGAAACGTTTTTATCAGATGATGGATGCGTGGAAGGCTGGTGACATTGAAACAGTTGGTAAGATATTCAGGACCGACGGGATAGGTCTGCGGGATGAATATAAAATTTCAGGGCCTGAGCTTGAAACGATGTGTGATATCGTCAGGACAGTTGGCGGTGTGTTTGGCGAAAGAATGCTTGGCGGCGGTGACAAAGGGGCAGCTGGTGCTATTGTTTCTGCTGACAGTGTAGATAAGTTGAAAGCGGTGGTTGATAGAGCTTATCCGGCAAGCAGACCTGATTTTGCGGATAAATATGCGGTTCATATCTGTAAGGTTGTGGACGGCATCAGACTTTATGAAAATGTCTTGTAAAACAGAATTTTGGTTATTAAAAGGCCCCTGTAATATGAAAACTGCAGGGGCCTTTTTTTATGGTTATATTTTACTTAATTGCTGTTGCTTTTAATACTATTACCTGGAAGCCTGATAAATCGAAACTGTGGTTTTTGCCGGCGTTTAATTTTATCGCAGGTGTAATTTGATTTTCCTGCCAGGGGTCTTTTAGGATGTATTCTTTTTGTGCTTTTTGAGGTAATTCAAAGGCGTTTTGGAGATCGATAGATATTGATGCGGTTTTTTCACTGGGATTACGGAGGACAAGTATACCCTGGTTTTTTGACCAGCTTGCCCATCCATAAATTTCACCTTTACCGGGGTCGCCTCCTATCCAGTGTGAATCAGCAAGGAGCATTTCGTTTTCTCTGGCGAATTTTGCACCGTCTGCTATAGCTTGCCAGTGCTGGTCTGTCATTCTTTCAGGTGTGATGTAAAGTTCCTGACAGTTTGTGCCATTGGCGAAGAATGATCTTGTTTCGTGTACGAAGTCTTCACCGGCGGTTGGTATAACCTGATATATCTGACCATTGATGATGCCGCATGTCATGAGCGATGTGATTGGGTATAGGGGGGAACGCTTTACGATGTTGCGGTAGGTCTGACAGTCTCGGTATGTTATCCATTGTTCCCTTTTTGTTCCCGGGCCGAAGAAGTCGGAATCTCCGCCATCGCGCCAGAGTGAATCGCAATAGAAAAGCAGATATGGTGACGCCCATGCACCGACGGTTAGGTTGATAAATACATCAGGTTTAATCTTACGCATGTCCTGCATCAATCTTAGTGTTGCTTCGACATCTTCGGTGTAATCGGCGGTTCCTCCGAAAGTGTGCAAACCTTCGCCGAGCCTGTCGAATTTGAAATAATTTACATTATATTTTGTCATCATGTCCGAGCAGCAATTCAGAAAAGCTTTGTAATAAATTTCATCAGCCATTGAGATGCCGTTTTTATTTGTTTTGTATCCCATGGATTCGGCATATTTTTTACGTTCCGTGCCATAGCCGCCAGATGGTGACATCCAGACGCCCAAGGCAGAATTATATTTTGCTGCCTCGGTTTTCATATTTTCAAAACCTTGCGGGAAACCGTCATGGAACTGCCAGAGTGTTTGCGGGTTGTCCCAGCCATCGTCAAAGGCATAGCTTTGCAGAACGGTATTGTATTTCTTTGTTATTTCGTCGCCAATCTTAGTTATCCTTTGTACGCAGTCGGATTCATTTTTAAGCACAATATCATAAAATGAGTTATAGTGGAGAAAGCCTCTGTATGGGTGTGCTCGCTGTCTTTCGATATAATATAGAAAGCCTCGTCTGAGCTGACCCTCAGGAACCACACCTAAAACTGCTGATTGAGTAATTTGCGAGTTGGCAGGTAATTCTGTATTTCTGTTGAGAGTTGCCTGTATCCGTGGCGTTTTTTGTTCTTTTGACAGTTTGGCAAGCTTGGCGTTATTTTCCGCTGAGCTGAAAATTTCGACTTGTCTTAGGCCGGAATTGTTTGTTCCATCCATGTTATGTTTCAGCAAGGTGACTTTTACGAATCTGGATATGGTGGAGCCAAAAGTTAGTTCGTCAGGTTCGAAGGCAGCGATCTTATCATTATTTTTTTCTGCGACTTTTTGCCAATTCTGGCCATCTGTCGATGTTTCAACCTTATATTGATATATCCATTCTTTGAACCAGTAATATGTCAGATTAAAATTATAAGCCAGGTGCAGATTTACCTTATCGATCGATATTTCTTTGCCTAAATCGATGATTAGCTCTGCGGGCAGCTTTTCGGGTATCCAATAATTCTTTGTGCTTATGTCGCCATTGATTGCGTTTTTTGCGGGGCCATCTTCTGTCTCACTGCTGAATGTAATATTTTTACCCAAAGCCAGGTTTACCGGTGAGGCAGGGTCGTATATTTTTGCCCATGCATTGGGGTTTTCGTAGCCCAGGAAAATATTGCCTGCAACTATGGGACAACCAGCTAAAACGCCTGCGACATTGCCGGTCTGAGCTGGGAAATCAAGCATTTGTATTTTTGATATTGGCAGGTTTTGGGTGACAGCTTTTATTGTAATTTCCTGCCTGATATAATTGGAGCCATCTCGCAGACTCAAAACCCATTCGATTGCAATTTGACCATTTTTTGAGATTAAGGGCAGGACTATTTTTTTACCTGGAAATCTGTCGGCAAGTACAACAGAATCACATCTCGAAGATATATTTTCTATTTTGGGCTTTGCTGTTAACTGGAAGTCAACGGGTGTCAGGCTTATACCATCATTTAAGGTAATTACGAACAGTGAGCCTTTGGTTAAATCAAAGACAGCGGCATCGTGTTTGTTTTTGAAACCTGTCAGCATTACGGCTTTGCGGTCGGTTTTAAACACAAGCTCCAGCACGTTATTATATAATTTGTAATTATCATAAAATTCAGATACATGGGCTTTGCCGGGCAGGGTTCCGGATGGGTAATCTACCGCGGTTTTGAATTCGGTGCCAGCATGTAAAATGTTCAAGGTTAGCAGTGCAATTATTAAAGTTATTGTCTTTTTTGTGTTCATTGTAATTTCTCTATTGTTTAAGTTTAAAAATACCTGAATTATTTAACCGGTGTTAAAAGCAGATAGTCTATGCCGCACATATATGCTTTTTTTGCTTTTTCGTTTGAACCCATGATTTCGATTTTCAGTTCGTGCGTTCCTTTGGTCAGATTGATTGTGGCCAGGTTAATCGCACCAGTGGCGACAACATTATCACTGAAGAGGTCGAGTTCATTGCCGATTTTTTTGTTGTCGAGATAAATCTGGACGATGCCGTAATCATAGGATTTAACGAGCTGCATTTTTAAATTATAAAGACACGTGTTTTCAACATCTAAGGCAAGCGTTAAAGAATCGCCGATGTTTGCATCTGTCCACCAAAGATGAGCATTGTTGCTGAAATTATTTCCGTATGCGGATAAATCCTGTTTTTGTGTAAGACCAGCAGATTTGGCGATTACCCGCATATCTTCGGCTTCAATGGCGTTGGTGACTTTGACAACGTCTTTTTGTTTTTGGAGCCAGAAGAAATCTATTGCGACTTTGCTGTTTCCAGGGCCCACGTTTTTGAATTTGAGCTTATATATGCCTTTTTTGAGTGTTTGATTTTCACTGATATTAATATTACCGGCATATTTGCGATTAGGGGCTTTGAGGTCAAAGCTGTCTCTGCCCATCAGTTTTACAGGTTGATCCTGGAACCGGGCTGTGATATTGCCTGCGTCATCGAGGAAACCTGCAACTATGTAAATGGTATACACTCCATCATCTTTTATATCAAAATCGAAAGTTATTTCTTCGTTTTTGTCAGATGGTGACCACATTATCGCTTTGCCCGCTGACCAGAGATTGTCTTTATCAATCGTAACGTTTTGATTTGTTTCTATAATATCTTCTGCCTGGTAGAAGACCGAATTTGAGGTGCCTCCTTCGGCTTTGGGCAGCCAATTATCAGGCAGTTTCGGGCTCCTGATATCTTCTGTGGTGATGGTGACATGGTCATCTCTTAAACCAGGCATGGCATAATGGTAACTTATTCTCGCATAAGTAAAACCAGGGACATAGCCATGCGGGTAAAGTTCCATGTAAAATGCCAGATGTTTATTAAATGCTATGGCATCGGAAATGTGCCATCTGTTATTGGTAACAAAGCCTCGATTGCCTGGGCCATCATTTCTTGGCTGGGCACAATAAGCGAAATCGAAAATATCTACCGCCGACCAGCTGTAATTATAATAATCTTCGCTGCCAGTTCCGAAAAAGGAAGGTCTGGTGTCGTCATCGATAAATATTTTTTCATCGCCTTCTCCCCACCATCCGCCTCCGGATGTTGCGATTTGTGTGGGGTTAATCATCAAACTTGCGGTTCCGACATAAACGCCTTGACCGTCGGCAATTAAAAATGGTAAATCCTGCACGGGCCAACCAGTCAGGTCATGATTTACGCGCCATTTTGCACAGAAATTCATAGATTTGCCGTCAATCCAGTTATAATCAACCGGCAATAATCTGGCTTCTATCTTAATAGCCTCGGTGCTTTTATTTTCTAAAATTATCTGGCATTGCTTTTTAAAAGGCATGACAAATCTGCATATCATTGTTCCATCTGGTTTAACTGTGAAAGGAAGTGACTGGTATGGATTGATTCCAGGAGCGGCGCCGAAGAAGTCACCAATCGGGCACTGTATGTCACCAAGAAAATTATCATCACACATTACGTAAAGAAGACTTTGTCGTAAAGCATCCCGCATATTTTCTGCAGTGACTTTAACTTCAAACATTTCGATTGCACCTGGCCCCTGGAGGTCAAAGAGTGTTTTCTTTTCTCCTGCTGCTAGATTTTCGGTAATGCTTTTGATTTCTTTTTTTGATTTGAATTTATAGTTGCTGTCGGGGTCCTTTAATATTTCTGCTGTTCTTCTGATTGTTTCAGCGTATTCTTTAAAATCGTTCGTAGTGAAGCTTTTAACCTTTGTATCTTTGTCATAAAGCTTGAACTGTATTTGATAGAAATGAATATTTTCAAGTTTGCCAACCCAGATGATTTTAAAGCGTTCAGCAAAAGCAAATGGAAAATACCATGCATCTCTCTGCTGGAAGCTGTCCTTGAATATTTCTTCTTCAAGTCCTGAGCCTGTGATTAGTGTTTCGTAGGGCTTTTTGAAAAAATTCTTCGCTGGGCCTGCATATAAAGGTTTATTCATGTCATCAAGATATATTTCAATATTTTCGCTCAGCGCTGGCGTCCAGATTCTTACAACTGCGCCTGGGCCTTTGACATCGCATATTAAATATCTGCCCACACCGGTGCTGTCAGGGGCTGATAAAACTTTTTCAAAGTTGGGAATAGGTTCACTGCCGAAGCCGTCAGAATTATCAAACCAGCTTTTTGTCCCCGGCAATTGACTTCGCCGATCATAAGAAGAGTACTGGATTGATTCATAACCGTGCTGCGGAAAATCTGCCAGATGTGTCATGTCAACCATATCATTGAGCAATGTTTCGGTTGTAATATCGTAGTCTGCAGCATTTGAAAAACTGATAAATATGCTAAGAGTAACTATTATTACTATAAGCAAAAAACAACGGCTTAATTGCATAAATGTTTCCCTTTATAAAAAAGTAATTTTTCTAACTATACAGTGTATTTGGTAGGTGGTTCGGTTGTAAAGTAATAAAAATTAAGAAATTATGAAGATTGGAAAAATGCGAGCGAGAGGAGTCGAACCTCCACATCGTAAGATACTAGAACCTAAATCTAGCGCGTCTGCCAGTTCCGCCACGCTCGCACAAAAACGGGGGCTAAGTAGTGTAAACTATTTTACATTAATTTTCACTAGTGTTTTTTTCAGAATTTTGGTTTGGAGCTGAAATTTCTTCAATTTTTTTCTCAGCCTGCATCAAAATACCCCTGCAATGCTTTATCAGGGTCATCCCACGCTCGTATTTTTCAATGCTTTCCTGCAGTGGTATCTGGCCTTGCTCAATTTGACTGACGATTTGGGTTAGTTGGCCGATTGTTTCTTCAAAGCTGAGCTTATTTATGTCTTTTTGTTTATTTTCTGCCATTTGTGTGTTCCTGTATTTATTTATTCTTATTTTGTTTGTTTATTATTTTGCTTTCAACCAGATTTTCGTCTGCCAGCTCTGTTATCAGCACATCACCTGGCTCTATTTCCTCCAAACCTTTCAATAGCTGAGAGGTTTTCTTTATCGTTGTGATGGAGTAGCCCCGTTTTAAAACTGATTTAGGATTCAATGCACCAAGTTTGGCCAAAGCGGTTTCCAATTGCATCTGTTTTTCATTTGTAAGTTTTTTCAGAGCGTTTTGTGCCCGGGTTGAAAGTTCATTGAGCTTTAATGCGTTTTTACCTAATAAGCGGTGAGGCTCTATTTTATTGATATTTTCATAAAAGATGCTTATGCGATTTTTCAGCCGATTGATATTGTTTTTTTCGCACTCATCGAGTCTGGCAGTCAGTTCGTCAACGGTTTGTGTTGCATAGAGCACCGGACCAAGCGGGTCACGAAATACTGCTGATGCTAAAACTGTTTTCAGACTTTGATCTGCGGACATGAGTTTATAATTTAAATTGCCCGCAAGCTGGTTCTGTATGGATTGCAACTGGCTAAGAATATCAGCCATGTCGGGTACAACGGTTACACCTGCTTTGGTAGGCGTTGAAGCACGCTTATCGGCAACGAGGTCAGCAATGGTAGTATCAATCTCATGGCCGACAGCGCTGATAATCGGTATTTTTGAATTGAATATCGCACGTGCGACGATTTCCTCATTAAATGCCCAGAGATCCTCAAGAGAGCCTCCGCCTCTGCCGACGATGAGAACATCAAGTTTGAGTTTGTTGTTTCTTCGGTTCAGGTCATTAATCGCCAGAGCTATTTTTTCAGCCGCACCGTCACCCTGAACCGGCACAGGGTATAAATAAAGTTTAACGCAAGGCCAGCGATTAAAAATACTGTCAGCAATATCATGGACGGCTGCACCGGTCGGGCTGGTTACGATGCCGATTCTTTCAGGGTAGCGGGGCAGCGGTTTTTTATGTTCATCATCGAATAACCCTTCTGCTTGAAGTTTTTGAACCATCTGTTCAAAAGCAAGCTGAAGATCACCTATACCAGCAGGATTCATGGATTCTGTGATGAATTGATATTTTCCATGAGGCGGATAAACATCAATATAGCCGCGTACAGTTATCTCCAGACCATTTTTAGGGAAGAAATTTAATTTACTGAATTTGCTGGCCCACATCACGCATGGCAAATTGCTGCTTTTGTCCTTGAGCGTAAAATAACAGTGCCCGCTTGACTGGAGCCTCATATCAGTTATCTCGCCGACGACAGAGAGCCTTGGTTCGAGATTCTCCTCAAGGATTATTTTAATCCTGGTTGTCAACTGGCTGACGGTATAAATTTTTTGATCTTTCTTTGCCAAACGCAAATCCTTTAACGCAATCTTACCAGTTCATTTTTTCTTTTATAAAAGCAGTCAGATGTGTTGCCATTGTTCTTTGTTCGCTTACGGTTGGGTGGCCGTCGGTCTCTTTGAATGGTTCGAAAAAAGTATATATCTTTTTATCATTATATTTTTCGTTCATTTTTTTCACAGCCTGTTTAACATAGCCTGGCCAGGGATTGTCCTGCTTTGTAATGTCCATATTGCCGAGGATGCAGAAAATGGAGGCATCTTTATATTCGGCTCTTATGCTTTGAACAAAATCTATATAGGCCTGGATTATCTGCTCTTCATTGGGCACGTGGGTTAAAGTGCTCAGTCTCCATGAGTCGTTCTGGAAAAGATTTATTACTACGACATCTGGGGTCCATTTGCTGAAATCCCATTTACTGTTGGGGTCCTCAGGATTAAGCCTGTTATAGACATCCGGCATTATCTTCGGATACCAGCTTACAATTATGCCTATTCCGCTGAAGGAAATGCTTCGGTATTGGGCGTTAAGGTTTCTGGCGGTTATTGCACCATAAGCAAGATAATTGTTTTTCAAAGCTGGGTTCGCATTGTCTATTCTTGTTTCATCTTCGTTGCCCATGCCGGAAGTAATGGAGTCGCCATAAAATTCGATTTTTCTTTCGGGCATCGGAGAAGGTGCAAGAAGTTTTTTGCCGCTATCTAGTACGAAGCCTAAAAATTGAGTTGGACCTTCGCCGGTTTCTGTTCTTCGGAATATAACGATGTCATGTGTTTTATCTTCCAGATTTTTCGCCACATCGTATATTTCTTTATCTCCTGTACATTTTATGACTATCGGCTTATCGTCCTGACCATCGATGAAAACATTATAATAGTTATTTCCGGTATCTTTCATTATTATGCTGACAGATGTGCCCTGGAACCTGGCGGTGATATAATTGCCGGGCCAGTAGAGAATGGGGGACGAAGGGTTTGAAAAGCTGATTCGCCCTTGATATTGAATATTTGGGTTGTCAGCATCTATAATGGTCCGACTGGTTATCTCCGCAACAGCGGGGAAAGTTAATGCTAAAATTGCTAAAATTACCACCAAGGATGATTTTTTGCTCAACATTTACCTGGTCCTTAAAAATAGTTATATATATAAATCCAGGTGATGATTATAAGGCAAAAAGCAGTAATAATCAAACTATATAAGTGGTTCTTTCGTGAGAGGTGTTTGAAAATCTGGGGGCAGGTGTGCTCAAATGAAAAAAGGCTGTCAAAATAACAGCCTTTGGTATTTGTTTTTGTATGCGGTTCAATATCAGCGGTTTATATACATGAAGTTTTGTGATAGATTACTTGCAACCGCGTTATTTTTAATCGTACTGCTATTGGGACTTAATATACTGCCAGCAGTTGCCAAGGCGAACATACCTATAACAACAGCTACGATAAGAACCTTATCTGCAGTGAATTTTTTTTCTTTAATTCTCATTTTTTTGTCGCCTTTTCTTAATTTAATAAAAACCAATTTTTTATTTATCCATTTGATACTTAGGGTAAGTCTAAAATACGATTCTGCAGGTGCCAAATTCATGCAGCATTTTTTTGTTGTAATTTTTTTTCATCGATTTAATATTACATGAGAAGGAATGATGGTATAAAAAATTTTTTTTAGGACCAAAAAATGAATAAGAAAGTATTGGTTACTATTGCTGATGGGATAGAGGAAATCGAGGCTGTTTGTATTATAGACGTATTGAGAAGAGCCGGCAGTGATGTTACGGTTGCTGCTGTGGGTGACAGTTTGCAGATCACAGCAAGCAGGGGAGTTGTCCTGGTAGCTGACAGACTCATCAAGCAATGTAAAGATATTAGTTATGACCTTATAGCATTGCCTGGCGGTATGCCTGGTGCTGAAAATCTTAGGGATTGTACGATTTTGATAAATATGCTTAAGAAGCAGAAAACGTCAGGCAGATATTATGCTGCAATTTGTGCTTCGCCGGCAGTTGTTTTTGCTGCTTGTGGTTTGCTGGAAGGCTGCAACGCAACTTGCTATCCATCTTTCATTAAAAAACTACCCAATCATATAGATGAAAAGGTTGTGGTTGACAATAATTGCATCACAAGTCAGGGGCCCGGGACAGCATTGCTGTTTTCGCTTAAGCTTGTTGAAATTTTATATGGTGCTGAAAAGGCAAAAGGAATAGCAGACGCAATGATTGCGGCGACTATTTAGATTTATTGAGCAGCCTTTTTTCGTAACTCAGCGGAACCACAAGCACCGTGCAGTCGGCTTTGCGTACGACTTTTTCGGTGACATTGCCGAAAAGAGCCTTCTGAAATGCGCCGCGTCCCTGTCGGCCCATTACTATCATGTCTACATTTTTTTCGTTTGCAAAGTCGAGAATAACCTGATAGTCCTTACCGATACGAAACTCGATTTGCATCTTTAATCCAGCAGGCAATTTTGAAGTATAGTTTTGTTCGATTTTAAGATCAATGTCGTGTTTGGCCTTGTTATCAACGCCTTCGACCTCATATATATAACTCTTCCAGAATTGTGATTCGGTTTCAGGAACAACATGGAGTAAAAATAATTCGCAATCAGGTCGTCGAATCGCAGCATCGACGGCAAATGAAAAAGCAAAGTCAGAATTTTCCGAAAGGTCCGTACAGAACAGAATTCGCTGACAGGTTGTCGGCAACAGTTCATTATGCTCCATATTTTGCTCGCTTCCCGGGTTTTCTTATTTCACCCAAAAGGATTATTTCTGGTTTTCAACTAATGTATGAGTTCAGGTAAAAAAGTACATATGCTGGGAAATAATATAAACACAATTGCTGCCACAATTAAGGCTGCCAAAAACGGCATGGCTCCCCTGAATATGTTCTGCAGAGGTACGTCACGTTCGATGCCGCTTACAACATAGACATTAACTCCGACCGGAGGTGAAATAACGCCCATCTGAGTAACAACCACGATTATTACACCGAACCATATCGGGTCGTATCCGAGTTGCATTACTACTGGATAAAAAATTGGTATTGTTAGCAGTACCAGCGCCAGGGCATCAACAAATGCGCCGGCAATCAGGTAGAAAAATATGATTATGCTGATGATCATCCAACCTGGAAGCGGCAGAGCGGCCATGCTCGTAGCCAGTGTAAATGGTATTCTTGTAACAGCAAGGAAGTGACCGAAGATCACTGCACCAGTGACGATTATCATAACCATGCAGGAAGTTCTGGTGGTTTCTTTCATCGATTGTACAATCATCTTCATTGTGAGCTGTTTTCTGGCAGCGGCGATAATCACACTGCCCGCAGCACCGATGGCCGCTGCTTCGGTTGGTGTGAAGTATCCGATAAACATTCCGCCCATTACAACAAAAAACAATATCATCGTTTCGGCGATGCCTGTCAGTGACGCAAACTTTGACCGCCAACTCATTTTTGGTCCGGCAGGGCCCAGGTGTGGGCGTAGTTTACAACTGATGAAAATAGTAAGGCAGAATAATAATGCTATAAAAATACCCGGGACAATACCAGCAATGAACAGCTTGCCTATGGATTGTTCGGTAAGGATTCCATATACGATAAAAACCACGCTGGGTGGTATCAGCATTCCAAGACTTCCGCCGGCAGCTACCGCTCCGCAGCTTAGCTCCATATCATATTTATATCTCTTCATTTCCGGCAATGCAACAGCAGCCATTGTTGCAGCAGTTGCCGGTCCGGAACCACAAATCGCACCGAAAAGGGTACATGCTCCGACAGTTGCCATCGCAAGGCCGCCAGGCAAATATCCCAACCAATGATAAGCAGCATCGAAAAGGCGTCTGCTGATACCTGAGTGAAAAGATATTTGCCCCATAAACACAAACAGCGGAATTACTGTCAGGCTGTATGAGGTGAATGTTTCATAAAAATCGAGAGTGATAACACTTTGGGCGGCACTAGGAGAGACGATAACGGAGAAACCAACAAAGCCTACGACCGCCATTGCAAAAGCAACTGGCAAACTGGCAGCGAGCAATATCAACAACGCTATACATCCGAGAATTCCAATTTCAACAGGTGTCATGGTTTAATCATTTCCTCACGCCTTGGATGAACCAGGTTATATCCAATTGCTAACACTACTATTGCACAGCAAAAGCTTATAACATAAGGAACCCAGAACACCGGCATCTGCAGGGTTTGCGTCACCTGATTATTGTTCAGGAACTCATTGCCGTAGAGAATATTTCGCCAGCTTAGAAAGGCAAACATTACCATCGACATAATTCTCAAAATACTGTCGACCACAATTCTGGTTGTTCGGTTAAGCTTGTGAAAGAAGTACTCGATAGCAACGTGTCCCTTGACAGCTGTCGTATATGGCAGGGCCAATGCAAGGGTTAACGCACCTGCGACTTTGACAATATCATATGCTCCGATCAACGGATATCCGAAACGCCTGGAGACAACATCTACACAGGTTGTCAATATCATGATGCACACGCCGATACCAGAACCAAAAGCAAGCACATAAATGACCCCCCTTAGAGCTTTGAGATACCCTTCGTAAAGCTTATAGGCGGTACTATGCCTCTGCATCATGGTTATTTTTGCTCCTTGACCTGCGAATTGGCTTCTTCAATCAATTGCTGGAGGCGTGCAAGGAATTTGTCGCCTTCAAGGCCTTTTTCCTTCGTTGCTGTCACATATTCTTCAAGTATAGGTTTAACTTTTTCTTTCAATAGTTGCTGCTGGTCAGCGGGCAGTTCAATGGTTTCGTGTTTGAGTTCTTTTATAAATGCCATACCTTCCTGATCTGCGACATCCCAATCCTGACCATGTTTGCCCACCCATTCATTGGAAACTTCATCAAAAATCTGCTGAAATTCGGGGGTGAGCTTATCCCAGACATTTTTGTTCATAACCACAAACATAGCAGTGGTATAACCAATTACCGATGTGTCTGTTATAGAGTTGATTACTTCGCCTTGCTTCCAGCCTTTTAATGTTTCGACCGGACAGAATGTTGCTTCGACAACACCTTTCTGCAGGGCTTCATATGTCTCAGGCTGACTCATTGCTACAGGTACACCGCCGAGATTCTGAACGATTTTTGCAGAAAGACCTGTTGCTCGAATTTGCAGCCCCTCAATATCTTTAAGGTTCCTGACAGGTTTCTTGGAGGCAAGAATACCAGGTCCGTGTGCGTGAATGTAAAGCAAATGAGTATCCGAAAGTTCTTTCGGATTAAATTCCTTAGCTATTTGTGTCGTGATGCGAGTTGCAATCGTACCTGTTTTGTAGCCGAGCGGCAGGTCAAGACCTTCGAGCAATGGAAATCTGCCGCGGGTATATGCAAAACAGCTCATGCCAATATCAGAGATTCCACTGACAACACCCTCATAGCACTGTGCGGCGCTGGTGAGTGTGCCAGCCGGGTAAATCGTAACCTGAATCTGACCGTTGCTGCGTTTTTTGATCTCATTGGCCCAGGCCTCTGCAGTTTTGCATTGGATGTGGGTAGGGGGAAAAAAGACGCTGTAGGTTAACTTTACGATAGGTTCTGAAGTTTTGGTTTTATCTGAATCACTTTTCTTGCTGCAACCTGCCAACAACATCGCTGCCGCCAACATAAACACCAAAACCAATGTTTTTATATGCCTCATGCGGATAACATCCAAAAAAAAATGCAAAAATATTTGAATACCTTAATTTTCAGTTAGAAAACAATATAATAAAGCAAAAACCGCGGTCAGGTAAAGTCAATTCCTCTATTTTTGTTAATTTTTTTGGTTATTTTGCTCATTTACCGGTTTAGAAGGCTATTTTTGACAATTTCATTCATAACCCCATTTTTTACGAAATTTTGAGGTTTTTACGGTTACCGCATCATAAGAAGAATCTCCTTTCTTTATTTTTATCTTAGGTTGGTTTGAAAAATTGCCGTTATTTCCACTGTTATTAGTGCAGCCTTTAAACAGGAATAAGTTTTAGGGGCTGTATTGTATTTTTGGTTTTAGAAATTTGAGAAAAGATGAATTATGCAAAAAAAGGTAAAAGTGCTCTTAGTTTCCGGCGTAATCTTGTGGTTGGCGGGTGCTGCGTCACTTTTCTGGACATTTGAATATAATGAAAAACAACAGCAACAGCTTAGTCAGCAGAATGAGCTGTACGATACAAAATTGGCACAAATTAATGAACTCGCTAATAAACAAGGTGAAGTTCAACCATATAAAGAAATCATAAACGAAGCACTTAGCACCCAGAAAACAGAAGATATTTCCAAAAACTATAACGCGGAAATGCTCTCCTATTTTTCCATGAGTTGTATATTATTAGGTACGGTAATATTTTTATCGTTAGCCTCATTATGGCTTGTCCATTTCATCGCAGGTAAAAATTCCAATCCCCAAAAGGGTCCTGTCAAATTACAGAAAAGTCCAAAAATTTCTGCTGATATTCCAATCAAAAGCAGTTCACAGGATGAAGAAAAAAAAGTCGCGGTTTTAACACAGACACTTTATGAACCTGCCAAGTTTGACGCAAGCACATTCGGCACAGATCAGAGGAAATTCCATCCCTCCAGAGCTGCATCTGAAAAAGACGTTGATAGTATGCTAAGACCAGATATGCAGGATAAATTTTTCATAGATAAATCTGAATCGGGGTTAAAACCCATAAATCATCAGGAAAATACGATCCATGGTGATATTCTCTCGAGCTACAATGAGAACGCCATGAAATTACAGGATTCAATCAAGCAGCAGGCTGAGAAACTTGAACAACAAGTTGCTGAAATCAAAAATCTTACGCAATCTGTGGTTAATGCAAGTACCGGAAATAATAAGCCCTTAGATAATAATCTTACTGAACTTACAGAACAGATTGCAGCAATCAGGGATTATGCATCTACTCAGCAGGAGCGGGTGACAAAACTGCAGGAAGGTTATGACTGGAATATAATCAGAACATTCTGTTTGAGAATTATTCGTTGCATTGACAACGTTGACAGCCGTATAGAAGATATATCTCGACAGGGCGGCGACACCTCAGATCTGGAAGATATAAAAGACGACCTTGTATTCGCTCTGGAATCCAGCGGAGTCGAACAATTTACCCCGCAGGTCAACATTGACTATGCTAGTGTACAAAAGGTAGCAGAGGCGGTTAAAGAAAGAAAATCATGTGATGACCCTGCAATGAAAGGCAACATCGCAGAGATTATAAAACCTGGTTACAGATATGTGATTGGTGAGGATAGTACCAAAGTCGTAAGAGTTGCGCAGGTTAAGCTTTTTGGATGATTTTTTGTGTGAAACAAAATGAGGTGCTAAAAATGTCAGACAATAAAAATATAAACATAGCTGGAATAGACCTGGGAACGACTTTTTCAGCGATAGCTATTTTGAATACGATAGGAAAACCGGAAATTGTTCCAAATTCTGATGGTGAAAGAATAACGCCCTCAGCGATTTTCTTTGACGAGGATCATGGCAGCATTATTCGCGTTGGTATTGAAGCGATAAATTCGCGTCACCTCAATGTTAGCAGATCTGTTCGTTGGATAAAGCGTCACATGGGAGATACTGCTTACAATAAAGAAGTTGATGGTAAAAAATGGTCCGCTGTTGAATTATCGAGCCTTATCCTGAAAAAACTAGCGCAGGACTTTATTGCTGTACATGGTGACATTGATGGTGTAGTTATTTCCGTGCCCGCACACTTCGACGAGATACGAAGAAAAGCCACGATGGATGCCGGTAAAATGGCAGGGCTGAATGTGATCTCAATAGTTAACGAACCTGTCGCTGCCGCATTGTATTACGCAACCACCCGTAACGTTTCTGGGAAGGTTCTTGTGTATGATCTTGGCGGCGGTACTTTTGATGTTACCATTATGAATGTTCAGGGAAGCGATATAAATATTATTTGCTCGCAAGGTGAGCATGAGCTTGGTGGTGTTGATTTTGACCAGAAGGTGCTGGCAATGCTCCAGCAGAACTACCGCGATAAATATGGTTGTGACCTGACAGTGACAGATGAGGACCGCGCGACTTATGAAGACGAATCCGAGGATATCAAAAAAACTCTTTCGAGACGTCCTGTAGCAAGAAAAATGCTTTATGGTCCCTCTGGCAGTGTTAAAGTCGAAATTACTCAGCAGATGTTTGAAGATGCTATCGAGGAATTGCTCAGCAGAACAGATTTACTTTTAGATGCCGCACTCAAAGAAGCAAACATGACCGAGTCTGATATAGATACGGTCATACTTGTTGGTGGAAGTACGAGGATCCCTGCAGTACAAAGACGTCTTGAAAAGCGATTTGGTTTTGCACCAGAAACAACTGTTAATGTCGATGAATGTGTTGCTCTAGGAGCGGCTTTACATGCAGGTTTGACTTATCAGCGCGAAAATCCAGATATGCTCCCTGCTGGTATCACAACTGGTCTGAAAGATATTAAGCTTACTGATGTTTGTAACCACAGCTTCGGTACAATTTGTGCGCCGTTTGATTCCAAGTTGGGCAAAAGAGTAATCAGAAATCAGATCATCCTTAAGAAAAATACACCCTTGCCTTGTGAAGTAACTCAAACATTTTATACCATGAGCCAGGACCAGAAGAAGCTCGAGGTAACAGTAACACAGGGAGAAGACACCGCTGTTGAATATGTAAATATAATTGCGACACATACGATTGAGCTTCCATCTGGTAGAAGTGCTAAATGTCCCATCAAAGTGACATATAGCTATGATGTCAATCAGAGGATGCATTGCAAGTTTGAAGACGTCGAAGCAGGTCAGATTCACGAACTTGATTTCTCTTTTGACAAAAATGGAAAAGTTTCTGAAGCCGAAGAAAAAGAACATATTGATCGAATGAAAGCCCTGAAAGTAGAATAGCGTTTCTAATGAATTTAAATTTATATTTAGCTCTGATAATTGCCGCCTGTCTGCTGTATTTGTTAATAGCAACTTTAATACAACAGTACCGCAATAAAACTGCTTTAACCGAACAGGCGAAAAAAAGCCTTTATGCAAAACGCTTGACAGTAAAACTTGCTTTGGCAGTTGCATACGCAGGCACAAAGATGTCTGCTTTACAGCTTCAGGTCATTAAAAGCTATATTAAAAGAGATATTGCACCGAAACACCTGTCTCAAAAAATAGCCTGTTATCTGAAACTGCTGTTTCAACATTTTCTTATCGTTTCCGATGGCAATCAATGCAGCCGTATTTCAAAACAAATAACTGCACTTACGGACCTTGCCGGTTGTTGTGACATCCTTGATCTTTGCGTGCGTGTTGTTGGTACCTGTGACATTGTTATCACAAAACAGCTTATTTTTTTGAAAAATATTTCTGAACAGCTTGGAATTGACAATGAAGCATTTCGGTTTATGCTGGAAAAAAATATTCCTGTTTCAAAATACAAATTTGAAGATTTCGAAATAATTCTCGGCATAACATCCGACATGGATGCCAGTCAGACAAACTCCCAGCTTGGCAAAGAATACATAAAATGGAATAACCGTATTACCAATTCCAATCCGCAAATCCGCAAACAGGCACAGGATATGCTCAATTTCATTGCAAAAGCCAAATCCCTGAACAAATAATGCAAATCTAACGCAAGATAAATATTCCCCTAACTCTCTTTATATAAAATACTTAGCAATTGTGTTCGGCGTTGCTGTTAGTATTTATGCTTGCAATTTATAGCAGATTTTGGTAAAATCATCTAAAAGGTAGATGAGAGAGATTAAGAATGGGTATTTTTTAAGGAGGTTTGAAATGATGAAAAGTGTTATTTGTTTGGTTGTTGCCGCATTTCTCGCGGTTACCGCAAATGCGGGTATCGTTATTACAGAAGTAATGCCAGGCAGCTTGCATGATACAAGCGCTGCTAACGGAGACTGGTTTGAATTGACAAATTCTGGGGCAACAGCAGTAAATATTACCGGCTGGAGTTGGGTAGATAACAGCACCAGTCATGCTAAACTTGTGTTCCCTTCTATGACTATTCAGGCAGGGCAGTCAATTCTTTGCCTGGATGAAAGTGCTGCAAATGCCGCTACTTTTAGAACAATCTGGGGAATTGATAATTCTCAAGTAATATTAGACAAAACCGTTATGGGTGATTTTCATGGTCTAGGTAAGAGCGGTGACGGAGTGTTTATTTATGATGCTTCCAATAAACTTGTAGTTAGTTATTCATGGGCAAATTCTACCGATGGTTTCTCAATAGATGTTTATGGCGGCGGTGCTAGCAGTGTTATAGGTGTTAATGGTGCATATGCAAGCTCTGATCCTATACCTGATGTAGCGTCACCTTTTTTAGTACCTGAACCCGCAACTTTGATAATCTTAGGTTTGGGTTTCGTAGCTTTGAGATCATCTAAGAAATAACAACTTTATTTCATCTGAAATGCAAAGCCTCTGAATATTTTCAGGGGCTTTTTTATTGCATAACATTGTGGTGTGGTGTTATTCTGGTTGCTGGGTTTGTTAAATGAAGCATTCTATATGAAATAAAGGATTTTGTGATGATATATGACAGTGTAGAAAATATCGGTACTTATTGTGACGAAGACGATGCAATCGCAATTGCTGTAAATTTTGTTGATAACTTCGATATTTCTCAGCCTGACGGTAGATATGAAATACATGGAGATGAGGTTTATGCCATGGTTCAGACGGTAAAAACCACTAATGCAAACGAAAAGTTTTTCGAGGCGCATAATAATTATGTTGATGTGCAGATGGTACTCGAAGGTGAAGAAAGACAGGATGTTGTCCTGCTCGATATCGATGAGTTGGAAATTGAGAAGGATTATGACAGCGAAAAAGATATAATGTTTTTCAAGGCTCCTGAACATTTTTCTACTTTGATTATGAAGCCTGACATGTTTGTAGTTTATGGCCCGGATGATGCCCATCGTCCTTGTTGTTGCGTCAATAAACCAGGAACCGTCCGCAAAGTCTGTGTAAAAATAAAAATTGAAGGCGGTTGTTCCTGCTGCGAAGACTAATCAGCAAATTACTTATTCTCATTGAGATCAATATATGAGTGGTGCCGTTGGGATTATAGGTGCAGGGGCAGCTGGTTTGATGGCGGCGGTATTTGCTGCACAGGTCGGCGCGGAAGTTGTTGTAATTGAATCCAATACTTCCGCTGGTAGAAAGTTGCTCAAAACCGGTGGTGGGCGATGCAATCTGACTAATTTCACAAAAACAGCGGAGCTTTTGAAAGCTTACAGGCCTTACGATAAATTTCTGCGTTACAGCCTGTATGAATTTTCTCCGGAAGATGTTATACAGTTTTTTAACACCCGAAATATTAATACCTGCGTTGAACCAAATGGTAGCGTTTTCCCTGCGAGCAATCGTGCCAATGATATTCTTGACGTGCTTACCAGGGAATGCCAAAAATTAAAAGTTAAGTTCTTGTATGACAAAAAAGTTTCCGATATTCTCAAAGTAGAAGATGGGTTTATTGTCAAAGCTGCTAATAAAGAGATAACCTTTCGATCAATTATTATCGCTACAGGTGGAGCCTCCTGGTCCGTTACAGGTTCAACAGGTGATGGATACCGTCTGGCTGAAAACCTGGGTCACAAGGTTGTTACCCCCAGGGCATCTCTTGTGCCATTAGTGACATCCGAAAAGTGGGTAAAGTATTTAGCCGGTGTTGCACTTGATAATATAAGAATATCTGCAAATATTGAAAATAAAAAAGTTTCTGCCGCCGGGGCACTGGTTTTTACATCTACCGGCATTGGTGGTCCCGCTGTTTTGAATTTTTCCAGAATGGTGGTTGATCGTCTTATATCCGGTGCCTTGCCGATATCGATAGATATTCTGCCGGAATATAATTTTGAACAGCTTTTTGATGTTATTAAAAAGAGCTGCGAGGAAAATTCTAAAAAAGATATAACAACTGTTATCTCGTTTCTTTTGCCGCGGTCAGTAGCCTGCGAAATCTACAACATAACCGATGCGGATCAAAATCTCAAAGCAGGGCAGTTGTCACGCAACCTTTGCCATAAAATATGCAGCCTGATCAAGGCTCTACCCGTGACAATTATAGCTGCGAGAAGCCTGCAGGAAGCAACAATTACCAGAGGCGGCGTAGATACATCTGAAATTGACGATAAAACAATGCAGTCAAAGTTGGTTAAAGGTTTATTCTTCGCAGGTGAAGTAATAGATGCAGATGGTCCTTGCGGCGGCTACAATCTTCAAATCGCTTGGTCCACAGGAGCTTTAGCAGGAAAATCTGCCGCCGCAGCATTGAACAGCAATATTTAACACCGATAAAATCAGACAATCATCCGCGATATCTGTAAATAAGCACAGTATTATTCAAGATCCAAATATTTCTATTGACCTGTTTGCGTATTCTTGTTGAATGTGGAGCACTCTTTTAGAATTTTTACCAGCGATAGACTTCTGGTTTTAAAGAAATCATCTGAATTAGTTGCTTTATAATCGGAAGTATATATACTGTTTCCCATAATATTATGCGCTTTTAAAGGCAGAATCGCTTTATATTCGCTGTCAATATATCCCAGACTATCCCAGTCTGCTACGACGGCATAATCTCTTTTTATGTCACTGAACAGGTCAAACCCGAGAGAGTAGTCGCTTGCCGGGTTTTTAACTCCTAATATTTTCAACAATGTCGCAGGTACATCAAGATGGCTTGTCATGCGGTCAATAACAACAGGTTCTCTGCCTGGTACCCACAGCACAAATGGAACCAGGAGTTGCTCGTCCGTATATGCCGAGTTATGTCCCCACCATCCATTTTCCATGAACTCTTCGCCGTGATCTCCGGTAATTATAATAATTGTATCTTCCATCAACGAAGCTTCCTGCAGATAATTGAGGATCCTTTCGTATTGTGTATCCAGATGTCGGCATGAATTGATATATCTGTTTTTGATTAGCGTGATATTTTTCTTAATGTCAGTGCCGGCATAATTAAAATCTTCAATATACTCTGGTTCGATAGCACATTCCGGAGGGAAATAGTAGCGTGCATGCGGCGACTCGAAGAACAAAAAAGTCATGAATGGTCTTGTAGTATCACGATTTTTGACAAAGTCGATAAGATCAGTTACATTTTTGCGATCACACAGCCAGCCTTGCCCGAAATCATAGCTATGAAGTTTTTCTTTGGGAACATTGGCAAAAATAGTTTTATCAAATTCAGGATATGTAAATTTGGCACTTGTAAACAATTCCATTTCATAGTTGTCCTGCTGCAGTATATCCATAAGCACAGGTGGTTTCTTTTCATCGAGAAAGTTGAACCAGTAATTTCCGTAAAGCCCATAAAACAGCGCAAAAAGACCCATTCTTGTTCCATTGCCGCCGCTGTAGTGTTTCGTAAAACGAGCAGATTTTTGAGCAAATTTCCATGTAGCAGGCATTATTTTTTCATTTAACATATCAGCCCGAAGAGATTCTGCCACAAGCCAGACTATGTTATATTTCTTCGAATTTTCAGTTCTTTCAATTGGATTCAGGGGATAGTTAAGTTTAAAAGACTTATCCAGTTTGATCTTAATATTGTTTTCAACTGAATTTTTAAAACCAAGGCTTTTCGCCCAGTTTCGAAATGTTATTGGCATGTACAAAGGCAGTGTATTAGAAGAAATAAGTATTGGAGAAAAACCCTTGAAGCTGCTTATCCCGTATGCCGCCCCCTGAAATAGAAACAATATTCCTATAAATAACAAGACTGAAACTTTTAGAGCAACACGATTTTTCGCCGGAATAGGCAGTCTCGAACTGATAAACAGGAATATGCCCAGAATTGTAATAAAACTCCAGACAATTAGCACAAATGATACAATAGTTGAGCCGCTCGTGCCTAAAGAGGATATGCCTCCGTTGGTGGTTATAATGTTCCAGACAAACCCGTTAAGGTGAAAACCATAGAGGTGAAAAATGAATTTATCAACGTATACAACTATTTCTGTTAGGCTGTAAGCTGTTATTACAACTGTGTATAATATCCACCTTTTTGCAGGTGATGAAAGACGTACGTTTTTCAACCATAATAGATTCCGAACCAATTCGGTTATGATCATTGCAGGCAGAATGTAAATGAGCGGATATACAAGATATATGCTTGCAATAAACAAGGAGGTTAAAGGGTTGAAATACACAGTAGTCTTGAGATATCCGAAACAATTTACTAATGTAATCACATATGCAAACAAGTAAAAGAAACTTAAAGTTATTCGACACCGTTCTTTTTCGTTCATATACTGTTTTAAACCTTAAATAGACACAATCTTATTGATTCTTGCGTTATAGGATAAGCTTGTTTAAATTAAGATAACCTTAAATTTAAGTTTATTGGATTAAATTATTCTGATCGATGCTATAATAGAATTCTTATGCTTTAAGGTATTTTTAAGGTAACTTTTGTTATGGTGGATAAGTGTTTTTTTCATAAAAACAGGTTATATTGGAAAGAAAGATATCAATGAGAGTTTTGGTAGTCGAAGATGAGATTCGTCTGGCGGAGAATATTTCCCGTATCCTTCGGGAAAAAGAAAATTTCGCTGTTGATATCGCTAATAATGGTGTTGACGGATTACATATGGCCAAGACAAATCCGTATGACCTGATAATTTTGGATTTAATGCTTCCAGGTATGGACGGTCTGGAACTCCTGCGACGTATCAGAAAAACAGGTAGTTCTACCGCTGTTCTTATTCTGACAGCACTTGATTCTACTGAAAATATCATAGCAGGTCTCAACACCGGAAGCGATGATTACCTTACCAAACCTTTCGATATCGGTGAACTCTTGGCCAGGTGTAAGGCTCTTATTAGGAGGTCATATGGAAAAACAACTCCAAAAATTCAATTTGGTAAGGTTTCCATAGACACCGTTGCAAGAAGAGTGTTTTTGGATGAACAGGAAATAAATCTGACCGCAATGGAATATCACACCTTGGAATATCTTGCGATGCGTAAAGGAGAAATCGTTTCAAAAACAGAATTACTTGAGCATCTCTACGATTTTAACTGGGAACGGTTTTCTAATGTTGTTGAAGTTTATATTTCGACTCTAAGAGCCAAACTCGACCCTGAAAAAAGTTCCAGTCTGATCCAGACTCTTCGCGGGCAGGGGTACATTATAAAAATATGATTGATCTTAATAAAATATCTTTAAAAGCTCGTATTACTATTTGTGCAATATTACTTACTATCGTTGTGATAACAGTAATATCTGTTGTTGCTTATATTGAGTTCAAAGAAGCATTACTTCGAAGTTTGGATTACAGATTAACATCAGACGCCGAAGGTGTGGTGGCATCTATTCAGCACGATGAAACTTTAATCGAAGCAAGTCACGAAATAAAGGCTCTTCTCAGCGGTCGTGCCAGACCGCAGGGATTAGGTTATAAGGTCTGGTTAGACGAACAGGATGCATTCGCAGAGGCTGATACTGGTATCGACGTTGCCGCTGCGCTGTCTGAATTTTTTAAAGAAGTTCCGCCTGTCGGACAATACATTATAAAAGATGCCAATTTCAAAAAAGAACATTGCAGAATGATATGGTCGAGAGTAATTTGTAATCATCAAACAGCTTCTGTTATAAACGTGGTCATTGCGGTTAAGGGCAATCATACTCATCGAGAAGTTGAAGAATTTTTACGTGTTTTATTAATATTGGGTGGATGTACTTTATGGGGTGCATTAATCCTTACGGGAGCTTTATTAAAATGGGGATTAAAACCGATACGCGAGCTGAGACGACAGATGGATACTATTACTGGTGAACATCTCGATCCTCAGAATATTAATTTTTCCATTTCGGTTATAGAACTCCAGCCGTTTGTTGATGCATGGAGGCAGATGCTTGAGAGAATTGCTTCAACATTGAAACAGCAGAGAAGATTTACCGCTGATGCTGCCCACGAACTCAGGACGCCTTTGACTGTTATTAAATGTTCACTTCAGGTTGCAAGGTCGCAGAAAAGAGATTCTGTTTTTTACGAGTCTGCCATTGATCAGGCCCTGCAGGACCTTGACAGACTTGAAAATTTAATAGAGTCCCTCTTGGTGTTGGCAAAACTCGATAGGGATATTAATAATTCCAGCTTTGATAAAATTAATCTAAGAAATTTAATATCTGATGTTTATGACCAGACTGTTAACCTCGCTTCTCAGCAAAATAAAAATATAATTATGGATTTGTGCGATGCTAAAGTTGATGGCAGCTATGACCTGCTCAGAAGCGTGTTTCTGAACCTGATTGATAACGCCATAAAATATGGCCCGAAAGGACTTGATATAAAGGTCAAAATGACCACAACCGATGACAAAATAAAAATAGTCGTCCATGATCAGGGGGGTAACATACCTCAAAAAGAGCAGGAACTTATTTTTGAAAGATTTTACAGGCTGCAGGAGTCAAGGGACAGAATCTCTGGTGGTTCTGGACTCGGATTGGCAATAGCAAAAGAAATAGTGTTAAGACATCACGGTTCAATTAAAGTCACTTCAAGCACCGATAACGGAACCGATTTTGAAGTAATTCTGCCTGTTCGGTATTAAAATATTGACGTATTATTTTTTTTATTTATCTGGTAAATTAACCCGAAATAACCGCAGTATTATAAATTTATATTCCAAAATAATCACAAAACACTTTACTTTTACATTGCTTTTAGATAAAATGTTCTTTTAAATAGAAACCGTATAGGGGCCGTATATGTCAGAAAAAAAAGAAGTTATTGGTATTTTTACTAACATCAAAGATGTTGATACCATGGAGAAATTTTTTGGTGAGATATTTACTCCATCAGAAATTAAAACCATTGTTCTTCGCTGGCAATTGATGAAAATGGTCAACCAAAAGGTGCCCCAGAGAGATGTTGCTTCGAAATTGGGTATAAGCCTTTGTAAGATCACAAGAGGCGCCAAAATTCTCAAGGACCCCGACTCGGTATCAAGTAAGTTGCTGAATAAGAAAAAATTTAACTAATGTTTTAATATTTTATATAAGGAGTGTTTTCTTGGCTGAATTAATGTCTGGCAATGAAGCCATAGCTCGAGGTGCTTATGAGGCTGGTGTTACTGTAGCTGTTGGCTACCCAGGCACACCTTCGACTGAGATCCTTGAAAATGTAGTTAAGTACAAGTCTGATATTTACTGTG
This sequence comes from uncultured Pirellulales bacterium, assembly GCA_964492365.1. Taxonomy (GTDB): domain Bacteria; phylum Planctomycetota; class Phycisphaerae; order Sedimentisphaerales; family Anaerobacaceae; genus JAGLTN01. The sequence continues at coordinate 46,013 of CAZBKA010000003.1, forward strand.
AATGGTCACCGAATGAAAAGGTAGCTTTGGAAGTTGCTGCCAGTGCCTCGATGGCCGGTGCGCGTTCTATTGTGACAATGAAGCACGTTGGTTTAAATGTAGCTGCGGACCCGCTGATGACACTGGCATATATCGGTGTTCAGGGCGGTCTGGTTATTTGTGTCGCCGACGATCCTGGAATGCACTCATCACAGAATGAGCAGGACAGCAGGAACTATGCAAGATTTGCAAAGATACCTTTGTTTGAGCCTGCCGACAGTCAGGAAGCAAAGGATTTTTTAATTGAAGCTGTCAAAGTTTCTGAACTGTACAAAACACCTGTAATTTTTCGCACCACAACACGCGTAAGCCATTCGAGAAGTCTGATTGAATTTTGCGACAGGGCACCGATTAATAAAGTTGCTTTCGAGAAAAATCCATCTCGATTCGTACCTGTTCCTCTCTGGGGCAGAGAAATGCGTAAAAATGTTGAGGTACGTCTTGGTCTGCTATCCGACTATGCCTGTAAATCGAACACCAACAGGATAGAGATGCGTGATAAAAAATTTGGCATTATCGTAAGTTCTATTGCATATCAATACGTCAGAGAAGTTTGGCCCGACGCTTCAGTCTTAAAGCTTGGTTTTGCATATCCGTTCCCCGATGAGCTTATAAAGGATTTTGCAGGACGCGTAGATGAGCTTTTAATTGTTGAAGAGCTTGACAATTTCCTTGAGGAACATATTAAAGCTTTAGGCATCGCCTGCAAAGGGCGGGAATTTATTTCCGGCATAGGTGAATTAAACGTGACAGCCTTACAGCAGGTAAAAGCGAAAATCCAGGGAAAAGAAATAAAAAACGTCAGTTCTTTCACTGCCGATGATGACCTGCCAGGCAGACCTCCGGTACTTTGTCCAGGCTGTCCCCATCGTGGTATTTTTTATGCGCTCGGCAAACATGACGTCGTTGTTACTGGTGATATAGGATGCTACAGCCTTGGGACGTTCAAGCCCTTAAACAGACTTGACGTTATTCTTTGTATGGGTGGTGGCATTTCAATGGCACATGGTCTCGATAAAGCTGGTGAACCTAAAAAGGTAGTGGGCATCGTCGGTGACTCGACTTTCTTCCATTCAGGTATGACAGGTCTTCTTAATATTGCATATAACAAGGGTAATTCTACTATTATCGTTGTCGATAACAGAACAACTGCAATGACAGGCCATCAGGAAAACCCAGGCACGGGTTTGACTCTAATGGGTGAAGCTACCGTAGCGGCTTCAATCGCTGCAATAGGAAAAGCCTGCGGCATCAAGCGTGTCAGAGAGGTAAATCCTTACGACCAGAAAACCACCCAGGCTGTTATCGCTGAAGAGTTAGAAGCAAACGAAGCTTCACTAATTATTTCCGTCGGCCCATGTATTCTTAAAGAGAAAAAACCGGTTGGTACCAAACGTACTCTTGACCAGGACAAATGCAAAAATTGCAAGGCCTGTCTCAAACTCGGTTGTCCCGCGATTGAAGGTGGTCATGGTAAGCCGAAGATTAATAAGTTTTTATGCACCGGTTGCGCACTATGTGAACAGGTTTGTCCATTTGGCGCGATATCAACTGTGGAGGTTAAATAATGAATTCAGAGCAAACGACAACAAGTGTGGTATTGGTCGGCGTCGGTGGGCAGGGCATTTTGCTCGCAAGTGAAATAGTGTCACAGGCTGCTATGAAAGCTGGTTTCGATGTTAAAACAAACGAAGTACACGGAATGGCCCAGCGTGGTGGATCCGTTATCGCGCAGATAAGATACGGGAAAAAAGTTTACAGTCCGCTTGTTGCAAAAGGAACTGCAAAGGTTTTAGGTGCACTGGAAAGAATAGAAGCACTAAGATATGCTGATTACCTCGCAGATGATGGGCTTGTAGTAGTCAACAGCCAGATGATGATACCCGTAACAGTATCGATGGGTGCAGGCACCTACCCAGAAGATGCCGAAAAAAGACTTCGCAATAAATTCAAAAAACTGATTTACATCGATGCTGGTCAAAAAGCTGTCGAGCTTGGTAATATAAAAATTGCAAACGTTGTCACTCTCGGTGCTATTTCAACGGGTCTCGATCTGCCTTTAGAAGCTTGGTATGAAGCTATAGGAGTATCGGTACCTGCTAAATTCAAAGATATAAACATGAAAGCTTTTGATACAGGAAGGCAGCAAGCATGAGCGAAAATTTATTTCACAACAAAGAAATGGAGACAGCCTCAGTTGACCAGTTGAAAGCACTGCAAACCGAAAGACTCCGAAAAATTATCAAACATGTTTATGAATCCAATGACATTCAGAAAAAGAACCTCGATGAAGCTGGTATAAATCCGGCAGATATCAAAACTCTGGACGACTTGGCAAAAGTTCCGTTCATGAATAAAAATTTGCTCCGTGACACCTACCCAATGGGCCTGTCATGTGTGAATAAAAATACAATTGTAGAAATGCACATGTCCAGCGGCTCAACAGGAACTCCCGTAGTAATGCCATATACAAAAGCCGATATTGACCAGTGGGCACAATGTATGGCACGCTGTCTAATTATGGCTGGCGGCAAACGAGGCGACGTCGTTCAAATTACCCCTTCATTCGGTTTATTTAACGGCGGTTTTGGGTTTTACCATGGTGCAATGGCAGCAGGGTTCTTTGTTATTCCCGCAAGCTCTGGTAATACCGCAAGACAGATACGCCTTGCACGTGATTTCGGCACAAGGGTACTGACGGGGGTGGTAAGCTACGGCATTCGAATTATGGAAGTTTTGCAGGAGCAGAAAGAGCAGTTGCCGGAACTGAAAATAGGAATCTTCGGAGCAGAGGTTTTCTCTGAATCAATGAAAGAAAAAATACAAACTGGTCTCGGAATCGAAGCCTTTGATATTTACGGCATGACAGAAACCGGTGGAGTCGGAACTCTCGGCATGGATTGCAGTGCACATAAAGGTCTGCATGTCTGGGAAGATCATTATATTATTGAAGTCATCGACCCAAATACGAAAACACCGGTAAAAGATGGGCAATTCGGTGAGCTGGTAATAACTTCATTAACTCGACAGGCTCTTCCGGTAATACGTTTCCGCACTGGTGACCTCACTAAAGTTATTTCTCGCGAAAAATGTGATTGCGGAAGAACACACATAAGACTTGCTCCCATTACAGGCAGAGTAGACGATATGTTAATAGTCAAAGGGGTTAACTTCTGGCCAAGGCAGGTTGAGCAGACTTTGATGCAGATCCCAGGAGTTGGTTCCAACTACCAGATTGTTATCGAAGAGACAAACGGCGTCAAAGATGTCCGTATTAACGTCGAAGCTGAATCTTCTGTTACAGGTCATACTGTTGTAAAGGCCTTAAAAGAGGTACTGGGTTTTAGTCCAAAAGGGGATGTTTATCCGATTGGTCAGTTGCCCAGGCAGGAAGGAAAAGCTCAACGTGTGTTCTATAAGAACCATGAAAGTTAACATTTAATCATAAAGGAGAGAAAAATGGACAGGAAGCTGAAATTAGTATGCTTATTTACGATTTGTGTAGCTCTTACGACGCTTTTAATTGGCTGTAAGAAAAAAGATTCCGCACTGGATACATCAGCAAAACCAGCGGTTATCAAACTAAGTTATGCCAATTTCCCGCCGGCATCGACTTTCCCATGCGTTCAGATGGAAAGATGGAAAACAGAAGTTGAAAAAAGAACCAATGCCAAGGTGCAGATAGATACATATCCCGGTGGTACATTGCTGGAAGCAAAGGATATATTTGATGGTGTCGTTAACAGTCAGGCTGACATCGGTTGTTTTTGTATGGCTTATCAGCCAGGGCGTTTCATGGTAACCGATGCCACATCTTTGCCGTTGGGAATAACCAATGCAAAAGTTGGTTCACTGGTTTTGTGTGATCTTTTTGATAAATATAAACCAGCAGCTTTCGATAAGGTTAAAGTTCTTACTATGTTTACAACTGCAACATCGAATATTATGAGCAAAAAACCGATCAGAACTCTTGAGGACATCAAAGGAGTCGATCTCCGAGCTGCAGGTGGTGCTGCCGTAATATTAGAGGCTTGGGGAGCAAACCTGGTTGGTATGCCAATGTCAGACACACCTGAAGCTTTGCAAAAAGGCGTTGTACAGGGGTTGTTTTCGTCGATTGAAGTTATGAAAGATTACAACTATGCTGAATTCTGCAAATATGTCACTATGACCGATACCGTTATTTATCCATTTGCTGTCGTTATGAATCTTGACAGCTACAACAAGCTTCCCGTCGATGTCAAGGCTGTTTTTAATGATTTATTCCGTGAGCAGGCCTTGTGGACTGGTGCATATATGGACGATCACGTTACAGAATCGATGCAGTGGGCAAAGGAAAACCACAACGTTGAAACCATAATTCTCTCGCCGGAAGAAAAACAGAAATGGAACAATCTCTTGGCACCAATGGTTGATAACTGGATTAAAGAGGCCAACTCTAAAGGCTTTGATGGAGAAGCTATCGTTAATGATCTGAAAGCACTCATCGAAAAGTATTCTAAGTAAATTGTATCCAGACGTCTGTTATTTTCCCAGGGTGTAAGTGAATGAAATTGATAAGAATCTTAGATCGTATAAACAACATATTTGAGAAAGCTTTTATTGCCATTGGCGGCACTTTACTTGTATTCATGGTATTGATAACCTGCATCAATATTGTGCTCCGTTGGTTTTGGGTGCCGTTGCGGGGCACATTTGAACTGATGGGTTTAATGGGTGCCGTGGTTGCAAGTTTTGCACTTGCTTATACACAGGCAAGAAAGGAGCACATCTCTGTTGATATTTTGATTCAGACTTTCACAATGAGCCTTCGCAGATTATTAGCCGTTATAAATGACCTGGCATGCATCTGTTTCAGCGTAATAGCTTCATGGCAGATTATTAAAATCGCCAACAACCTTTTTGCTTCCGGCGAATTAACGGAGACACTCGGGATTATCTTTTATCCGTTCACGTATGCAGTGGCTTTTGGATTCATCGCATTATCACTTATTTTCTTCACCGATATATGCAAATTTTTATTCACAAAAGGAGATAAGTAATAATGAGCCTTACACTCGTCGGAATTTTAGGCATTGTTGTTTTGATGCTGATACTATTTTTTCTGGGTACACCGGTAAGTTTCGCAATGGCAATCGTAGGTTTTATCGGTTTTTGCTATGTAACTTCCTTCAAAGCAGGTCTGAATATGACCGGCACCGTTTTCTGGGGGACTTTTTCAAATTATGGTTTAACTGTGATACCGCTGTTTATTTTTATGGGGCAAATTGCTTTTTACTCAGGCATCAGCAAAAAGCTTTATGAAGCAGCTTACAGATGTTTCGGTCACATTTATGGTGGGTTGGCAATGGCTACAATCGCCGCATGTTCCGCTTTCGCCGCTATCTGTGGGTCAAACACAGCAACTGCTGCAACAATGACAACGGTCGCATATCCGGAAATGAAAAAATACCATTACAACTCTAAACTAAGTCTTGGAGCAATCGCCGCAGGTTCAACTTTAGGTGTAGTCATACCCCCAAGTGTCGTACTGATTATAATAGGCTTATCAACCGAGCAGTCTATCATAAAGCTTTTCTATGGAGGTATGGGAGCTGGAATATGTCTCAGTCTCCTGATGATCGCCACTGTTTACATAATCTGCAAAATAAAACCCGGTTGGGGGCCTGTTGGTCCAAAAAGTTCTTTAAAAGAAAGGCTCAAATCCGTCGCCGGCACATACGAAATGGTACTGCTTTTCTGTCTGGTTATCTTTGGTCTCTACTTTGGTATTTTCACCCCTACAGAAGCAGGTGCCGTAGGTTCTTTCCTGGCAATAGTGATTGGGTTTTCACAGAAAAAATTAAAAATTAAGGATTTATTAGCTGCCGCACGGGACACTCTTCGTGCTTCATGCATGGTTGTCACCATCGTCGCTGGTGCCGTTATGTTCGGCAAATTTCTAACTGTCACCAGAATACCATATGACATCGCTGCATGGACAGTAACTTTACCGGTACCAAGTGTTGTAGTACTGTTGTTCATTTTTCTTATTTACCTCATTGGCGGCTGTATCATGGATTCATTGGCTTTACTTCTGATAACCGTTCCTATTTTCTTCCCGGTTGCTACAACCCTGGGGTACGACCCTTTATGGTTTGGTGTTGTTATTACTGTAATAACAACTTTAGGTGCAATAACTCCGCCTGTCGGAGCAACCACTTATGTTGTCGGAGCGATGGCAAAAGATACTTCATTGAAGGATGTTTTCAAAGGCATAGCATATTTCATCCCAGCTTATCTATTCTGTGTCTTATTGCTTATGATATTTCCAAGGATTATCACTTTCCTGCCGGAGTTTATAAGATAACCTGAATCTGCACCACCTGATAATATTTTTAGAACAAGGTCGGATTTAAAGCCGTACTATCACGCTGAGCGATACAATTGGAAACCTGTAATAAATTATCAAAGGATGCAAAAGATGTATAACCGTACCATAAAATGCAATTTTAAGATTATCATAATATCGGCATTTTTAATTTGCACGAACCTTTCAATAACAACTGCTGCATCAAATGAAGCCGAAATTGCGTTCAAACAAGGTTCATCTGTAAGTTTTATTACCTCCTGTAATGATGCGGAAATTATAAAAACGATCCACTGGTGTCAAAATTACCTCAGCTTCAGGGGCTATCTTGTAAAATCAGATATAACTTCTGAAATTACGATACCAGACAAGAAAAATTCTCCCGCCTGGATTTTTGAACTTTCCGGCAATTCTCCAATAGCTGATTCCCTCGGAATTGATACAGCTTTTCTCTCCAGCGCCAAATCAGATGCCTGCATATTAAGCATATTCTCACGAAACAACCGGACATACATCGCAATAGTAGGAAGAAACTCTCAGGGTATCCGATCTGGTGTTGCAAAGTTAATTTGCAAAATGTATGAACGTGATGGTAAGCTCTTGACGCAGCAAGCGACCGAAAAGCTAAGCCCTTTTTTCGACACTCGTAGAATTTATATTGGAACTACCGGCAGAATAGCTCAGGATCTGCATTTTCAGGATGAATTTTTAAACCGCATGATCAAAGATTCACTCTGGACGAATTGGAGCGATGAGCGTCTCAGCGATTATGCTGAACAGCTTTGGCTTTTTGGTTTTAACTCCGTCGAATTCGCCGAGCTTAGGGGCTACAGGGGGTCATTAAACGATGATGACCTCAAGAAAATTACTCCAAAGATAAAAGTTTTTGCCAAAGCTATCCGCGATAACGGCATGCAGACAAGCCAGCATATTTGGGGCGATGTCCTGTTCAGCGAAGGTGCCAGCTTTTCCTGGAATAATCCCGATGAGCGAAAAATAATGCAGCAGGAATTCGACCGCCTCGCCTCAACTTATGGCGACGTCACCGA
>CAZBKA010000004.1:0-8521 GCA_964492365.1 uncultured Pirellulales bacterium
TGGAAAATTCAACTACTTTATTTTTGGGAAATTACACGCAAATATTATAAAAAACCACAAAATTAAACATATAAACAACCCAAACCAACCTAATCTCTGTGGTTTTGTACAATCAAAGCATATTAACCAACCCGAACAGCAAAATAATGCAAAGCTACACATACTTCAAATAATTTGATATTCAGGATTAAGGCTCCCATGGAAAAACGCTTTTGCAAAATTATAAAATTGTTAAGATAAATAAAAATTATTAATTAGCCTGTAATATTACTAATATGTTGTCACTGACACAGAAAAAGAGAGAAAAAACAAAGTTTTTTTAAATAATGCGAAAAAAACTCTTGAAAACAAAAAAATATTCTATACATTGTACGGCATTATGTTTGACGATAGTTGTAGTATTAAATGGATTTAGTTTAGAAGCTTTTAAGGAAGTTTTGCAGTAAGAGTTTTTTACGCTCTGGTTTTTCAATATTACTCACCCTGTTGTAATCCCCGCGGAAAACAAAACGGCAGAAAAAGATTGTAAGGTTAAAGTCCCGTATAAGTACCTATTATGTGAAAAGATTCTGCTAAATGCACGAAAACGCTTGACTTCATAGTTAATTGAAGCATAGTATGCATTGAAGATATATATACAGTAAATAATGTCAGGGGCCAGACTTAAAAGTTAAGATTTTGGAGTATAAACAAAGCAAGTTTTTTAAACAATGTTTTTCATATGAAGGAGAACAAAAATGAGAATCAGTAGATCAACTGGATATGCCCTGCTGGCTGTTGGGTATATGGGCAAGAATTCTGACAAGAAAATCATTCTTTCGCAGGATATTTCCAAGGAATACAACATTCCGTTGGAATACCTCCTCAAGATTCTGCAACAGCTTGTAAGAGCTAATATCCTCAGAAGCAAAAGAGGGCCAAGAGGTGGCTTTTCATTGGCTAAACCGGTTGCCAAAATTAGTATGATGGAAGTGATCGAAGCTGTAGATGGACCAATGACCAATCAGCTCAATCTTGAAGAGCAGATCACTGACCAGAAGTTTACAGACAAGATTGAAGCTGTTTACGGCAAAGCCATCAGTCAGGCTGCAGCTGTATTCGAGAAGACTAAATTCAACACTTTGATCAGTTAGTTTGAAACAAATGCAAATCAGTGAATTTCAACAATGGATATCGCAGAAGTATGTCGAGCGTGATCGTCAGCGTGGGACTGCGGCGACTTTTATGTGGTTTATTGAAGAAGTCGGTGAATTGGCAACAGCTTTAGCTGGTAACGACTTCGATAATAAAGAAGAAGAATTTGCCGATGTTCTTGCCTGGCTTTGTACGCTGGCAAACATAAACGACATTGACCTTGAAAAAGTATGTAAACAGTATAAAGAAAAAAACATCGAAGGTTTCAAATAGGAGCCTTCGATGTTTATCTTTTATTTTCAAAAAAATACTACCCCAAAAACAGTATTAGCCTCCGTTACCTACCTCACTAGGTAATTGAGGTTGTTCTGATTTATCAGTAGCGGTGATTGCCCTGTAAAAACACCACCCAAATCCAAATATTATCCCCATCAAAATGACCACAAGTATCAGATATGCCGTAACAGACAATTGGCCGTCATATTCCACTTTTAATAGTACATTTATCAATTCAATCATTCCCTATTCCTTCCCCATTGCTATAATTAATTCTTCCCACCATGCTTAAAATGACAGCCGCAATAAACACCCCTGACATAAGTGTTAGTCCTACAATATTAGGCCAGATAACTTTAGCATTGTCATCGAGAACAAATCCACCATCTCTTGTAACATCGTCGCATAGGCTCCAGATAAATAACAAAAACAGAATAAATGGAGTTATATATTTTATAAGCCATTCCCACCAAATACCTACCTGCCAGTCACTTCGAACATTGGCATGACGTCTTAGAACATATACTTTATAAAACCAGCCAACAACAATACTTTCGACAAGTGCAACAAGGAGTATCCCCCATGTACCGTTGACAAAGTTATCGATCACTCCAAGCCAATTTAAACCACCTTCTGTGCAGAAAAATATCCCAAAACCAAAGCCTGCAACACTCATCGCTGGCAAAACCCATGTACGCGACCAGCCGGTTTTATCACAGAGGCTGGCAAGTATTGACTCGGTCATCGAAAAAGCAGAGCTAGTCCCGAGTAAAATTAAAGCAGTAAAAAATAGCACACTGAAAACTTGAGTTGCCGGCAAATTTGATAAAGCTGATGGAAACGCTACAAAGGCAAGTCCAGGTCCCTGACTTTTATCAAGTACCTGGCTAATCTCTATGCCCTGCTTAACAGCTAGAGACCCCATCGTCGTGAATACTGCAATACCGGCAACAAAACTAACCGTCAGATCAGTAATGCCGACAACCAGAGCATTATTATTTATATCACTTTTACGATGCAGAAAACTGGCGTATGTTATCATAACCCCAAAAGCAACCGTCAGAGAGAAAAATACCTGTCCGAAAGCATGTCGCCAAACTGTGACATTTTTTAATAATGCCCAGTCTGGTTCAAGGTAATATTCAAGACCTTTTACTGCACCCTCAAGAGTAAGCCCCCTAATTGTAAGTATCAAAAGCATCAGACATGGCAGCAGCACTATCCATATGGACAGTGTTCCTATCCAGCTCACACCTCGAAATATACAAAAATACATCCCCAGCCATACTATAAAAAGCGATATTACGATGGACCAACGAACATGACCAAAGTTGAAGCTATTATTGAACTTCAGATAGTTGTCAAAGAAAAAAGTTTTCGCATCATCCGCCCATGGCAACACATCGTAAAAGCTAAAAACAAGATAATTGAGACACCACGCAAGAACCACCGAATAATAACAAACAATTATACCACAAAGAATAATAGGCCACCAACCGACAAATTCAGTATGTTTTGAGACCTGTCGAAACGCCCCCGGAGCAGCCAACTGGGTAAAATGTCCCAGCGAAAACTCCATTATCAACATAGGTACACCAACCATAGACATCGCAATAATATATGGGACAAGAAAAGCGCCGCCGCCATTTGAATAGGCCTCGTAAGGAAATCTCCAGATATTACCAAGCCCGACAGCTGACCCTATTGCCGCAAAAACAAAACCTGAGCGAGACCCCCAGTTTTCCCTTCTCTCAAGAAGTTCAGCCATTAATGTGTCCCTCCAAATTGTTATTTAGATGCTTATGCCAAGAATCGCCAAGCTGTCACGTTCCACTATATTGCGAAGGCTTCCTCGCGGAACTGTTGGTAATGAAGTATCCGCTAAAAGTTTATTAAAACCAAGAAGCGTTTCAATACAAGGCCCTGCACTGCCGGCTGGATATCCACTGCCAAACAAAAGTTTATCCATAACATTAGACTCATTTGCAGAAACTACTCTATTGTAAATCTGCCAGATATTACCTGGGTTGATCGTAAGATCCGCATAAACATTTTCGTGTTTTGCTAACATAGCAATTGTCTGGTTGATAAAAGGTGCTCCCATTGAACCAATTACCATTTTCAGTTTGGGGTATTTTCTCGCTACTTCATCAAGCAAATAAGGCTGAGCATAGTCAAGTACTGCTGAACCGCTCAATGGCTGACAGTTATCAAAAAAAATGGGTTTGCCAATTTCTTCAACAGCATCGTAAAACCTCATTGCCCTGCTGTGAGCAGGATGAAATTTGTCTTCACAACAATAGATAACAAAGCCCTTAAAATTATTCTTTTCAATTAAATTTGAAAGGGCTTTAGGTGTAATCGCATCGCAAATTGGGTTAACATAAGCAAAACCTAACAACTTGCTTTTATAACTGCTTATATAGGCAAAAAGCTTTTTATTGACCTCTTCACTGTTTTCACCCGTATGCGCCAACACAATATAAGCATCGACCATTTCAGCCGAAGCCAGCAACTCCGACGCCCCGCCGGTTTGTTTAACAACTTTTGGCAAATGTGTATGACAATCAACTATCATAATTCCGTCCTCAATATACAGGCGTTATCCATAAACAGCATTATTTACAAACATTTATCTTATAATTGCTCATTTCTACAGTCAAGAACAAATATAAAGGCTTTCCTTGACTACATCGGCTCGTAACGGTAATATTATTAAGAAGAATCATCATGTTTTTACTATAAGGATCGTTATGGATTGCCCGGTATGCAAAAATGCTATGATAACTCTCGAACTCGACGACGTCGAAATAGACTTCTGTTGCGATTGCAACGGTATCTGGCTTGATAGTGGAGAAATTGAGCTTCTCATTGCGGATAAGCAACAGGTACGAAAATTGATTGATTCTTTCAAAATAGAAAAAAATATCATAGAAAAGCTGAGAAAATGTCCCATTTGCCTGAAAAAAATGCAAAAAATTTCAGTCAGTCAATCTGAAACCCCTTTACTCATTGATAAGTGTACTCAAAATCACGGTCTTTGGTTTGACAAAGGGGAGCTTAAAAAAATTATCTCTATCGGACAATTTGACAGCCAGAAGAAGATTCAATCTATTTTAAACAACATTTTTGGTGAACAAAGCAGCGGTGAGCCTAAAAAGGAGAATAATTAACAATGTCAAACACAACCAAAAAACTTTTCGGAAAAACGCCTGACGGCCGAGAGGCTTTTCTTTATACACTCGCTAATAAATCAGGCTTACAGGCTAAGATCACAAATTACGGCGGTGTCATAACATCGCTTATGGTTCCTGATAAAGCAAATAACTTTGCCGACGTTGTCCTGGGATTCGACAATCTCGATGACTATATTAAAGACACTCCTTTCTTCGGATGTATAGTGGGAAGATATGCTAACCGAATAGCAAAAGGTAAATTCAAGATTGATGGTGTTGAATATACGCTGGCACTTAACAATGGGCCAAACAGTCTTCATGGCGGGCTCAAAGGATTTGACAAGGTAATATGGCAGGCACAGGAACTGAACTCAAAAGAAGGCTCTGCACTGAAACTTACATATACAAGTAAAGACGGCGAAGAAGGATATCCTGGAAACCTCAATTGCACGGTTACTTACACCTTGACAAACAGCAATGACCTGAGAATTGATTATTCCGCTGTAACGGATAAAAAAACTGTTATAAATTTAACGAATCACAGCTATTTTAATCTTAAGGGGCACAACTCCCCTGACATGCTTGATCAACTGCTTTACATCAATGCTGATAATTACACTGTTTCTGATGAGAACCTGATCCCGACAGGTGAAATCAGAGCTGTCAAGGATACTCCGCTTGATTTCACACATGAAATGCCGATAGGAAGCCGAATTAAAGAAGCTGGCGGCTATGACCACAATTATATTATCAATAATCCAACCGGTCAGCTAACATTGACCGCAAGAACAGTCGAGCCGATATCAGGAAGAGTAATGGAAACTTTGACAACACAGCCCGGCATTCAGCTTTATACCGCTAATTTCCTTAATGGTTCACACAAAGGAAAATCGGCAGTATATAATAAACATGCTGGCTTTTGTCTCGAGACCCAGCACTATCCCGATTCACCAAATAAGCCCATGTTTCCATCAACTATTCTCAAACCTGGGCAAATTTATCAACATACGACAATTTATAGATTTTTAACTAAATAAACTTTATCTAAGGGAGAAAAAAATGGTTCCACTAATTGTTACTCTTGCTGTAGTAGTTTTGATTGTAATGTTGTTGATTGGAATGTATAACTCGCTGGTACAGCTTAGAAACCAGGTCAAAAACGCATGGGCACAAATTGATGTCCAGCTAAAACGCCGGCATGACTTGATTCCGAATCTTGTTGAGACAGCCAAGGGCTACATGCAGCATGAACGCCAGACCCTTGAGGCTATCACTGAGGCCAGAGCAAAAGCAATGGGAGCAAGTTCTGTTGCCGATGCTTCAAAAACTGAGGGTGTACTTACTGAAGCTCTGAGTAAATTTATGCTCGTTGTTGAAAACTACCCGGACCTTAAAGCTAATCAGAATTTTTTACAGGTACAGGAAGAATTAACCAGTACAGAAAATAAAATTTCATTTTCTCGACAAAACTATAATGACCAGGTGCTTTTCTTTAATAACAAAATACAAATGTTTCCATCTAATGTAATTGCAGGGGCATTTAACTTCAAACAAAGCGATTTCTTTGAGATTGAAACACCTGCTGAAAGAGAAGTTCCACAAGTAAAATTTTCCTGACCTTTTAGAATAACGGCATAAAATATGTGGGAATTAATAAGAGCTAATAAGAGACACTCTATAGTCTTGATACTGCTGATGGCAGTGGTTATGCTTGGATTAGGATACCTGATAGGATCAGCATTCACATCAGGTATGAAACCAGGCCAAGCACCATATGGTGGGCTGTGGGGAATCGCCATAGCTGGAACTATCTGGTTTTTTCTAACGATACTAAGCCTTTCGTCAGGCGACCAGATATTGCTTGCAGCTAGCAAGGCCAAAAAAGTTGATCACGATGTCCACCCTCAGCTTTTCAACGTGGTAGAAGAGATGGCTTTGGCTGCGGGGCTGCCAATGCCTAAAGTTTATATAATCGCAGACCCAGCACCGAATGCCTTTGCTACTGGAAGGTCTCCACAAACAGCCTCTGTTGCTATTACCGCCGGGCTTCTCAATAAACTTAACCGTGATGAGCTGCAAGGGGTAATTGCCCATGAAATGAGTCATATACTGCATCGCGATATTCTATTTGTCACTATTGCAGGCATAATGCTAGGCTCAATTGTGCTGATGTCACAGGTCTTTCTCCGCGGTATGTTTTATTCATCGATGGGCTCTCGCAGAAGATATTCAGGCTCATCAAAAAATTCCGGACAGGCAGAACTTATAATTATGATAATTGCGATAGTTGCTGCGATACTTGCTCCGATCTTCGCACAACTATTATATTTTGCCCTGTCACGAAAAAGAGAATACCTCGCAGATGCCGGCGCTGCCAGACTTACACGCTACCCTGAAGGACTTGCAAATGCGCTGGAAAAAATAGCCAATGACAGCTCACCTCAATTGGCTTCGGCAAATAATGTTACCGCACCGATGTATATAGCAAACCCACTGAAAAATAATAACGCAGCTAGGTTATCTGACCTGACAAGCACCCATCCACCAATTTCAGAAAGAATTAAAATACTTCGGACAATGACAGGCGGAGCTTCTATGAAAGAATATTCAAACTCTTTCCGTCAGGTAACAAAACACAACAGCCCCCTGCCGGCAGCAACTATTATAGATGAAACTATAAATACCAGAAAACCTTACGATCAGCATGATAAAACCGCCAATCAACAAAAACAAATCCATCAGCTCGGCGACCTGATGAGAACTGTCAATGGCTTTGCATTTCTCACATGCACCTGCGGGTTAACGCTCAAAGTACCACCGAATTATAAAAGCAAAACTGTCGTCTGCCCTAAATGCAAAAAACAATTGAATCTACAAAAATAAGGATCTGCGGACTTTATATCTCACTATTTATTATTGGCTGTGATTGCGGGAAAACTGTCTGTCCTGAATGGACTTGCAGGAAGATTTGCTGAATTATACAAATTGCACAGCGGTGCATCCTGCCAACCATAGCGAACTGCGATCGGTTTTAGGACTTTGTCACTGCTGACAACAACAGTATCGCCTACAATTTGAGCTTCGGCTTGTATAAATTTCTTATCTTCACCTGCTATTGCAAAGCCGATTAGTTTGTCACCTTTGCAGATCAATCCTTTTTCTATGTGGTCAAATTTGAGAATTATAGAATTGTCCTTAATTTTCATGGTTTTATATATTGGACCTGAGTAAGAAATGCTTTTCTTGTAATCTTTTGCAAGAGCGCAGAATGCTAGTCTTTGGCCTACTGTTTTTTTGTTTATTGGGTGAACATTGGTGGGGTCGCCGATATCGATTGCGACAACCATTCCGGTGTTTTTTACTACCTTTAGGACGTGAAGTTGAGATTCTCTAAGCTCTGCCCAGCAACTCTGAAAAGGTTCCTGGCTACTGCAGGCTTGGAAGTTTGCAAGCTGAACAAAATAAAAAGGCATATCACCCATACCCCAAGTATCACGCCAGCCTTGAATCATCGTTGCAAAAAGTTTTCTATAAAGATACCCACCCCAGGTATTCCCTTCGCCTTGATACCAGATAAAACCTTTGATTGTATATTTGCTCACAGGAAAAATCATCGCATTGTAACAACCTGTTGCATAAGGCGGCATCCAGTGCGGTTCTTCAGGTTGGTCTTTACCAAGGTCTTTTGCTTTTTCACATTCTTTTTTCCAGTCATCAAGAACTTTATCGCGATTAACCATAAGCCTCTGGTAATCTGCATAATCGGTTTTATATCTTTCCAAAGTCGGTTCAAAATCGGCGTCACTTTGCAACATGTCTTCACTCATCCATGCCTGCACGGATGTACCTGCCCAGCAACAATTAATTATACCAACAGGGACATTTAATTCTTTCTGAAGTTTTTGTGCAAAGAAATATGCAACAGCAGAAAAATC
>CAZBKA010000004.1:8621-42189 GCA_964492365.1 uncultured Pirellulales bacterium
GTTATCGTATTTTTTCCAACAACTTCCAACTCGTAAGGCCCCCCTGCTTTTGGTGTTTTTATTTTCAGCATCCAGTTGCCATCAGAATCAGCTTTAATGGTATGGCCCTTTTTTTGCCAGCTTGCTTTGATAGTGATTTCTTCACAGGCATCTGCCCACCCCCAAACAGCTGCGTTGGTTTTCTGCTGCATAATCATATTGTCAGTAAACATTGAAGAAAGCTTTACATCCGCAAAAGCAACACCAGATAAGACACAAATTAAAGTGATAATATTTTTTTTACTAATAACCATTGCTGTAATAACTCCTGACTATTTCTTTTTATATGTAAGACCAGGCCAATCATCGGTTCTAAACGGAGTTGCAGGCAGACCTTGCTCATTGTAAAGATTGCAAACTGGATTATGTGCCCAGCCATAGCGGACAGCGACCGGAACGGGAACTTTGTCAGATTTTATGATAACTTTATTGCCAACAATTTCCGCATCGGCCCAGACAAACTTTTTATCTGCACCAGCTATCGCAAATCCTTTCAAAGGCTGATTGTCCTTTGTTGTCAACCCTGAACCAACATGGTCAAATCGCAATATCGCCTTATCATCTTTTATCTCCATAGATTTAAATGTTGGGCCTGAGTATACAATGTCATGGCCATAGGTATTTGCTAATGCCCACAACGACAGCCTTTTGCCTACATCCTGTTTGTTTTTGGGATGAATATCATCAGCCTCGCCTATATCAATAATCACAGCCATACCTGTATTAGGAACGGTTTGCAATGTCTTAAGCTGTGTTTCTCGTAGTTCAGCCCAGTCAGATTCACCAGGCTCGGATTTTACTGGTGTATAATTTGCTAACTGAACAAAATAAAATGGGAAATCCCCCTGCCCCCAACTCTGACGCCAAGAAGTTATCAGCGTCATGAAAAGCTTTTCATGATGCCAGGCATAATCAGCATTTGATTCTCCCTGATACCATATTACACCTGCAATACGAAACGGAATAAGCGGATGAATCATAGCATTGTAAAGCACTGATGGATTAGTTCTTTCTCCAGCAGGTTCCCATGGTTCATGTGAAACTTCTTTGCCGGCAGCTTTGTCAACTTTCCATTTTTCTACTTCCTCCTGCCACTTTTTAATTTTTTCGGGCATTGTGGCCATCAATCTGTCATAGCGTTCATAAGCCCATTTAAAATCTGGATCATCTTTCATTACATCTGCGGGTGTCCATGCCTCTGCGGGTGTGCCACCCCAGGAAGAATTTATCAAACCAATGGGAACGTCAAGCTTTTCATATAGCTCTTTGCCAAAGAAATAACATGTGGCGGAAAAATTTTTTATCGAGTCACTGCTGCATTGCTGCCAAAGCCCAGAAAAATCATCCTGTGGGGTATCTGCTTTTGCACTATAAATCGTGCATAGACGAATGTTGGGGTAATTATTAGCATTTTTTATTTCCTGCTCTGCATTTTGAACTCCTAAAACACCCATCTGCATATTTGATTGTCCAGATGCCAGCCAGACTTCACCTACAAGAACATTTTTAATTTCTACTGTGTTATTGCCTTTAACGGTGAGTGTCTGAGGAACAAAACTTGCATGAAATGGTCCTATTTCTGTTTTCCATTTACCATCATCGCTAGCGACAGCATGCCAAGAAATGTTGGAAAATCCAAAATTAATATGTATTTTTTCATACGGGCTTGCCTTGCCCCAAATTGGCAATTTCTGATTTTGCTGAAGAACCATATTATCAGAAAAAATAGTTGGCAATTTGACATCTGCAAATGAACGGCTAAAAAATGCTGTTAGTAAAAAAATTGCCAAAAAATGCAAATTTACTGCTTTGCCCATTTTATTATCCTCATACTTATAGAAACAGTTTTAAAAATTTTATTTGCAATATTACACATAAAAGATGTTAATAGAAATGGATGGATAAGTCGATTGAAATATAATGTAAAAAAAACTTCTTTAATAGGAAAACAAAAATGCAGAAAAAAAATAAAAAGTACATGCTAACCGGGTTAATTTCACTCCTGATTCTGTCGGTTTTTTGTACTACTGGCTGTAAACAAAAGCAAAAAGAAAAAGAACAGCATGCCCCTGAACCTGAAAAAGCTGCATATATACCACCAGAAGTGCCAATTATGAGTATTGATGAGATTATTGCGTCTGCAAATGGCTGGACGACGGCTTATCAGGATTGGATAGGCAAAGAGGCTCCTGATTTCACATTGAAAGGCATTGACGGGGTAAACTACAAGCTGAGTGATTTTCGGGGCAAAAATGTAGCTATTGTTTTTTGGGCAACATGGTGCGGTCCTTGCAAAATGGAAATACCCCATCTTATCGCTCTTAGAAATGTTATGAGCAAAGATGATTTACAAATTCTGGCGATTACCAAGGAAGAATACACACTGGTCAATGATTTTGCTACACAGTCCCAAATGAACTATCCGGTGCTGCTGAACCCCAAAAATATCCTGCCTCCCCCCTTTGATGCGATATCATCTATTCCAACAAGCTTTTTTATAGACCCACAAGGAAAAATAAAATTAGCAACTTCGGGGTCTTTAACTTTGGGTACTTTAAAAGCTATCGTGCGGGCAAAATAAACTTGCAAAATGCCCTTATAAATAGGGTTTATGAAGAATTTGAAGCTTTTTTGCTTAAAAAACATAAAAAAGCTTGTTTAAAATATAAAAAAAGACTGGACAACAGTCAGCTATTCTATAAAATAGCGAGTTTACAGGAAATTAGATATATTTAAATATAGGCTTAGAGGCAATAAACATGGCACATAAAAAAGGACAAGGCGCTTCAAGGAACGGTAGAGACAGTAATCCTCAGTATAGAGGTGTAAAGGTTTTTGGAGGTCAGGAAGTGAAACCTGGCTCAATTATCGTAAAGCAATGCGGAACGAAATTCTTTGCAGGCAAGAATGTAAAAATGGGCAGAGACTACACATTGTTTGCTGTTGCTGACGGAAAATTACAGTTCCAGGGTAGAAAAGTACACGTTGTTTGATAAAGCCCATATATAAAAAAGACATAACAAGGATGGTAGATTTGCCATCCTTTTTTTATATATTAAGAGCTGAAAATAAAATATGTTTATAGATCGAGCAAAAATCTGGGTAAAAGCCGGCAACGGTGGTAATGGTTGTCTTAGTTTTCGACGCGAGAAGTTTATTCCCAAAGGCGGTCCTGACGGCGGCAATGGAGGCGACGGCGGTAGTGTCTACTTTGTGGCAAGCAGTGATGTCGATACGTTGCTGGACTTTTCATTCAAGCATCACTGGCAAGCAAAAAATGGAAATTGCGGCGAAGGGGCCAACAAAATCGGAGCCTCCGGTGATGATCTTATAATCAAAGTACCTCTTGGTACTTTGGTATATGATATCGATCTTGATCTGTTAGTAAAAGACCTTAATGAAGATGGTAAGAAGGTTTGCATCTGTAAAGGCGGGCGAGGCGGTAAGGGTAATAAAGTTTTCGCAACTGCAACACACCAGACACCAAGAGAAACTACTCTGGGTGAGATTGGGCAAGAAAGAAATTTAAGGCTTGAACTAAAATTAATAGCGGATGTCGGGCTTGTGGGCAAACCTAATGCAGGCAAGAGCACATTAGTTTCCAGGTGCTCGGCAGCTAAACCAAAAATAGCGGATTACCCTTTTACAACACTACAACCTGTACTCGGAATTGTCGATTTGCCCGGCTACAGAAGGTTTGTAATCGCCGACATTCCAGGATTGATTGAGGGAGCTAGTCAGGGAACAGGCTTGGGATTTGAATTCCTCAAACATATAGAAAGAACGAGAGTTCTCGTACACATACTTGATATTTACCCGTCAGATGGTTCTGACCCAGTAGAAAGTTACCATTTGATCCGAAATGAATTAGAAAAATACAGCAAAGAGCTGGCAAATAAACCAGAATTAGTTGTTGCCAACAAAATTGACCTTGATGACGGAACAATTGTAAAAGAACTTCAGAATAAGCTCGGAAAAAAAATTATACCCATATCAGCTGTCACTGGCGAAGGAGTCAGAGAACTTTCTGAGCTGTTGTGGGATGAAATACAGAAACACAAAAAAGAACAAGAGCAGGAAAATGACAAACTTAATAGCTATTGATATCGGTAATACAAATATCAGTATCGGACTTTTCCTTCAGGGTCAGATAGATTCAATAGAATCTATAAGCGGCAATGATACAGAAAAGCTAACTGATCGCATTAAAACCGCGTGGGATAAAATTCCAGTACTGAAAACTTCAAAAGAAAAAAAACGTGACGGCGTAATTGTTGTATGCAGTGTTAACCCGAAATGGACAAAACTCATTAAGCAAATAGTAAAAGATAATCTCGATGAGAAAACTTTTATGATTGGGGAAGACATCACTTTGCCCATTGAATTGGCTGTAACAGAATCGAATAAAGTAGGGATTGACAGGGTTGTCTCCGCGGCAGCCGCTTATGCTGTAACAGAACATGCTGTGGTGGTTGCTGATTTCGGAACAGCTGTTACAATCGATATGGTTGATGACAGGGGTGTGTTTGTTGGAGGTGTAATTTTTCCTGGTTTTGCGATAAGCGCAAAAGCATTAAAAGATAACACCGCCCTTTTGCCGGAGATAACGGTATCACGCCCCATATTGCCTTTTGGTCAAAATACCGAGGAAGCAATTAACTGCGGTTTGTACTATAGCGCAATTGGAGCTCTTGAAGAAGTTGTACGCAGATATGCGGAGAAAATCGGCACCTGGCCCCAAACTATTATCACTGGATCAGGGGCAAAAATAATTAAAGATGACTGTCAATTTGTTGATTCTTACGTACCTGATCTGGTTGTCAGAGGGATAGCTTTGGCGTATTCCAAATTTTTGGATGAGAAAATGGAGTGATTTTTCATGTCAGTTTCAGCTGCTGTTACAACCGCAAAAGGGGCTGGGGCAATTTCTACCATAGAAATCCAAGGCAATGAAGCCAAGGGAATACTTGAACTGATATTTAGGCCTGCCCATAGTAAAAAAACTGACTTCAAAATTGGCAGCATCATTGTTGGAACAATCACAGAGGCCAGCCATGACGTTGACCAGGTAGCAATTGGTTGTGAAACAGATAAACATTTTGCGATTCATTGTCACGGCAACCCATTGATAGCGGAAGCAATAATGAAATTGCTGAAAAAATACGATGTAACTTTATTAACTAATGAACAGTTTTTGTCAAATACCTCACATACAGAAAACAATACAATAGCTATCGAAGCTAATATCGCTATTACCAAGGTCAAAACATTATTTGCTACCAAATTAGTTTTAAACCAGGCAAATACTGGGTTGGCGAAATCAGCAGCAAAATGGCTTAAAGAAACTAAAGATATTGAAAAAATAAAAGCCGAGGCTCTATTAATTCTGAAAAAAAGTGGAAAAATGCAGCCTATGATCGCTGGCTGTAAAGCTGTTATCGCAGGACCTGCCAATAGCGGCAAAAGCTCACTGCTTAACCTTTTGTGCGGCAAAAACCAAGCGATTGTCACTAACATAGAAGGAACAACAAGGGATTATGTTACTGCAGAAATTGTGCTTGAAAATCTTTTTCTTGAGCTGACGGATACTGCAGGAATCGATGAAGTACTGGCTTTGAAATCTGATGTAATAGAAAAAAAATCCCAGAAGAAAAGTCTTGGTATTTTGGAAAATGCTGACATAGTGCTTTTGGTTCTTGATTCATCTAAATATTATTCTCCGCTTCCAAGCAGCCTGTTTGATGCAATTGCAAATAAAAAAACAATCGTTTGTTTAAACAAATCTGACCTGACGAGTAAACTAACGGAAAAAGATTTGCCGGCAAAACTTGGGAATATTATCTCAATAAGCACAAAAACCTGTGAAGGGATAGACAACCTAAAAGAAGATATACTGCAAACATGCTTTCCTGATGAGGCTGACATTTACGAAACCATTGCTTTCACCGAACGCCAACTCCGGCTGATTAAACAACTTAGTGAAAATAATTCAGCAGACAATGTCAATTTGCTGATTACAGAGTTGTTAAATGGCCAATTAAAGGTATAATTGTGGCCATGGTAGATAATAATGAAAAATTACCCCCTGCGATGAAGCAGTTTTGTCATTTCAAGGATAAATATCCTGATGCAATATTGTTTTTTCGCATGGGAGATTTCTACGAAACATTTTATAAAGATGCTGAAATATGTTCAAAAGTTCTGGGGCTGACACTTACAAGCAGAAGCAAAGGGGAAAATCCTGTTCCACTGGCTGGAGTACCATTTCACGCAGTTGACGGATATCTTAAAAAAATGCTTCAGGCTGGCTATAAGGTAGCGGTCTGTGAACAGATCGAAAATCCAAAAAATGCGATAGGCGTTGTAAAAAGAGATGTTATCAGAGTTATAACACCAGGCACATTGACCGATGATATGTTGCTAAATGCTAAAGAGAACAATTACCTTTGCGCAATAAATCTGGGTAAAAATTCAACAGCAGCAATTAGCTGGGTAGATGTATCTACAGGGCATTTTTTTTGTATGGAAATAGACGAAAATCGTCTTTTGGATGAATTGCTCAGGCTTTCGCCTGCAGAGTGTCTCATAGCTAATCGGAAAGGAGAACTTTTCGAAGCTGAGGGTAAAGAGCTTTCAAAAAATATTGCTCAGCTTACAAATGCAATTATAACCGAAAGACCAGCGTGGTATTTTGATTCTTATCAGAGCCAGCAAAGATTGTTGAAGCATTTCGGCACCAAAACACTGGAAGGCTTTGGGATCAATGACAATGATAATGTAATCATCCCTGCTGGCGCCATTATTGAGTATCTTAACGAAACACAAAAAACAACACTGGGGCATATTCAAAGTCTAAAAAAAATTAAAAGGACAAACTTTCTTGAAATTGACACCACCACTTTGCGAAGTCTGGAGGTTCTCAGGACAATCAGAAGTGAAGGCCAGAAAGGTACGCTGATAAGCTGTCTGGATGAAACTTTAACTGCTATGGGAGGCAGAATGTTTCATAACTGGCTTTGTATGCCGCTTTGCGATAAAGGTGCAATCGAACTAAGGCAGGATGCAATTGAAGAAGCCATCAATGACAATTCAAGGCTAACGAATATTCGTAAATTCCTGGCAAATATTTCTGATCTTGAAAGAATCGCTGCCAGGGTAAGTACATTTCGTTCAAATGCAAGGGACCTTGTGGCTTTGGCAGAAACACTGCGAAAAATACCGGACATCCGGTCGATTCTGCAAACTTACAAAGCTGATCTCTTTGTTAAACTTGCCGCTAAATGTGACAGTATGGATGAACTAGCAGATTTACTGGAATCCGCTATTGAGCCTGAATGTCCAACCCACTTAAGAGATGGTGGTGTAATAAAAGCTGGTTTTAATGAAGAGCTTGATTCATTAAGATCAATAAACACGGATGGTCAAGGCTGGTTGAAAAATTATCAGCATCAGCAGATTCAAGCAACGGGAATTGTTAATCTCAAGCTCGGCTTTAATAAAGTTTTCGGATATTACATCGAGATCAATCATTCAGCTGTTAATAAGGTTCCAGCTAATTATGTGCGAAAGCAAACCATTAAAAATGCGGAACGTTACATTACGGATGAACTGAAAAATTTCGAAAATAAAGCTCTGGGGGCAGAAGAAAAATCAATTGAACTCGAATATAAGCTCTTCGAGGAAGTGCGTCAGTTTACTGCCAAGTATGTGTCAAGGCTGCAATTGCTGGCTGATATAATCGCCAAGTGTGATTGCCTTACAGCTCTTGCATATTTGGCCCATAGAAGAAACTATATCCGCCCTGAAATAACAACGGATAAGGTGCTGAATATAAAGGAAGGCAAACACCCTGTATTGGCAGAAACGCTGGCCAGTGAATTTGTTTCTAATGATGTCGAACTAGGAGATAAATGCGGGAACTGTATTATCATCACCGGGCCTAATATGAGCGGCAAAAGTACTTACATAAGGCAAGTTGCACTTCTGGTTTTGATGGCACAGACTGGCAGTTTTATACCAGCTGAGAGTGCGAAAATCTCGCTTGTTGACAGGATATTTACCCGTGTCGGAGCTTCAGATGAAATCACCAGAGGCCAATCTACATTCATGGTCGAAATGACCGAAACCGCTAATATTATCAATAACGCAACAGAAAATTCCCTGGTGATACTTGATGAGGTCGGTAGAGGCACAAGCACTTATGACGGGCTTTCGCTGGCGTGGGCAATCACTGAACATATCGCTACGAAATTAAGATGCCGAACCCTTTTTGCCACACATTACCATGAACTGACAGAACTTTCAGAGCTTTTTACGAATATCAAAAATTACAATGTAGCCGTCCGCGAATGGGCAGGTGAAGTCGTATTTATGCATAAAATAATCCCAGGCGGTACGGATAAAAGCTACGGCATACATGTTGCCAAACTAGCTGGATTACCAAAGTCTATACTTTATCGTAGCAAAGAAATTCTCGAAGAACTTGAAAGCACTTTTACAAAAGAAGCAACCGGTGAACATCTAGCAAAAAACAAAACCAAAGAGCCAGACAGCGATACTTTATTTGTTCAGAAAAACAAATCTGTCATCGACAGGCTCAACTCAATTGATGTTAATAACCTCACACCCATAGAGGCGATTAATCTTCTTGTACAGATCAAAAATGAAATAAAAGATAAATAGCAATACCCATACTAAAGTTTTATGTTGAGGAAATCACCAAAGGTATCGCCATGATTTGCTCTAGGCTTAGTATTTTGTGCCTGTGTGGCTGGTCGTTTGACTGTCGGCGATTTTTTGTCCGGCTCTTTTGCTTTGGGCTGTTCGAAAGGCTTTGATTTCATGCTAAGAGCTATTCTGCTTCTTGCAATATCAACCTCCATTACGGTAACCATAACCTTTTGCTGAACCTTAACAACGCTGGCTGTGTCCTTAACATAACCGTCTGAAAGCTGACTTATGTGAACCAACCCATCCTGATGAACTCCGAGATCAACGAAAGCTCCAAAAGCGGTAACATTTGTTACTATCCCCGGAAGCTTCATACCAACTTGTAAATCGCTGATTTTCCCCACACCTTCTGCAAAGCTGAAAGGAACAAATGTTTCACGCGGGTCACGACCTGGTTTAGCAAGCTCATTTTTTATATCTGTCAGGGTAGGCAGTCCAACTGCGTCGGTGACATATTTATTCAGCTCAATCTTATCCCTCAGGCTGCTGTCCTTGATAAGATCAGAGACCTGACAATTAAGATCACCTGCCATCCTTGAAACAATTGGATAACTTTCTGGATGCACAGAACTTGAATCGAGAGGATTGATACCCTGCCTTATTCTCAAAAAGCCTGCACACTGCTGGAAAGTTTTTTCACCCAGGCCTGAGACTTTTCTGAAATCTTCTCTTGCTTTGAATGGACCATTCTCATTTCTGAATTGCACAAACCTCTCCGCCAATGAAGTGCTCATGCCTGAAACGTAAGTCAAAAGCTCTTTGCTGGCGGTGTTTGCTTCGACGCCTACCTTATTTACGCAACTGATAACTGTATCATCAAGGCTTTTCTTGAGCATTTTCTGGTCAACGTCATGCTGATACTGACCCACGCCTATTGACTTGGGATCAATCTTTACTAATTCAGCCAGAGGGTCCATAAGTCTTCTGCCGATAGAAACCGCCCCTCTTACGGTAATATCATAATCCGGAAATTCTTCTCTTGCTACCGGCGAAGCAGAGTAAACCGACGCTCCACTTTCATTGACCATAACAATAGAAATATCTTTGCTTAAACCAAGTGAGTTTATATAGGCTTCAGTCTCTCTGCTTGCGGTGCCGTTGCCTATTGCTATCGCCTGTATTCTGAATTTTTCGCAGAGGGCTTTTATTTTTTCGCCGTCCTCTATTGCCTTTATATTAGAAGTATGCGGGTAAATATTATCATTGTGAACAAGCTTGCCCTGGGCATCGAGGCAGACTACCTTGCAACCAGTTCTGAACCCCGGGTCGAGTGCAAGTACATTTTTCTGGCCAAGAGGCGAGGCCATCAACAACTCCCGGATGTTTTCGACAAAGACATTCACAGCTTCTTCGTCAGCTCTGACCTTGGTTTCCATTCTTATTTCAGTAGCAATGGATATAGACAAGAGTCTCTTAAAACAATCGTCAACGGCAAGACTAACCTGCTGGCTGTCCTGGCCTTGACTGGTAACAAAAAGCCTTTCAAGAATGCCGATTGCTTTTTCCTTATCAACGTCTATTTTAAGCAGCAAAAATTTTTCCTCAACACCCCTTCTCATTGCAAGAATTCTATGTGATGGAGCTTTTGCGACAGGCTCTGACCAGTCAAAATAATCTTTGTATTTGATCCCCTCTTCCTCTTTGCCAGCGACAACCTTGCAGATGAATTCACCCTGGCTGCGATAGAGTTCACGCATCCTGTCACGTGCAGTTTTGTCTTCTGTTATCTGCTCTGCAATAATATCACGCGCCCCTGCCAACGCATCTTCAACAGATTCAACGCCCTTTTCTTTATTGATAAATTTTTCCGCTTCTTTTTCACAGTCGATTCCTTTTTGCTGAAATATAATTTCCGCAAGGGGTTCAAGGCCTTTTTCTTTTGCAACAGTTGCGCGAGTTCTTCTTTTTGGTTTATAGGGTAGATATATATCTTCCAGATCAGTTAAATTTGTCGCAGCAAGTATATTAGCCTTGAGTTCGTCGGTCAGTTTACCTTGTTTTTCGATTGATTCGAGGATGTACTCTCTACGTTTGTCCAGCTCGCGGAGTTGTTCGAGTAAATCTCTTATCGTGGTTATCTGTACTTCATCAAGGCTGTTTGTGGCTTCTTTCCTATACCGTGCGATGAAAGGGATCGTGCTGTCAGAATCCAATAATTCAACAACCGCCAGGACGTACTTAATGTTAATACCGGTCTGAGCGGAGATAATAGCTATATGCTTTTCATTCATGAAAACTTAGTACCTTATAATAACAAATTTTATTCTTAAAAAGAAATTAGTATGACAAAAGACCTTTGCCGTCAAGGAACTTTTTTGAGGACACTACGATTTTTATTTTAAAAAATACTTACAATAATGCCCAGAGAACCGAATGAAATAATCGTACTGAGCACTATTATTGAGGCTGCCAAATCACTATCACAGCCAAGCTGATCAGCCATAACGTAAGAAGTTGCCGCAGTCGGACAGGCCGACATTATCATTGCAATCATCAACTCATCGGCGGTAAGAACGACAAACATGGAAACCAGATAAACCACAAGAGGAGAAAAAATTGTTCTGATTACAGATGCTATCAATACCAGTTTGAAATCGCTGACAATTTTTTTTTGGCCAATCGCAGCACCTACACCTAACAGCGACAAAGGTAACGCCATCTGACCTATCGCGGTTAATGTTCTTACTGCTACCACGGGCAAGGCGGGCATAAAAAATGAATACAAGATTCCGAGCACACAGGAAAGTAACAGCGGATTGGTTGCTACCTGCTTCGTGACTTTCAGGATTACTGCTTTACTTATTTTCTCTCTGCCAGCCAATAAAACAATTACAGCTACTATGTTATAAACCGGTATCGTCATTGAAATAACCAGCAGCGCAACAGTCTCTATTGGCTCCGATCCGTTAGCCTTAATACCTGAGAAACTGTAAATTATAATTGCCAGACCAACATATATCAGGTTTGCACGATAGCTGCCCTGCACAAAAGAACCGATTTTTTTCACAGGCATCTTTAAAATCAGTGCGATTATATAACCTAAGATAATACAACCGAACATCGAAACAATAATTGCAAAAGATATTTTGCCTGCTATCAGAAAATCATATCGTGCTATTGCTATCTTATAAAAAAGCAAGCTTGGCAGTCCGATCCAATACAAAAGCCTGTTAAGTACCTCCACGAATTCGCCTGTTATAAAACCAGACCGCCTCAGGTGGGCACCAAGGGCAATTATCAGAAATACTGGTAATAGTGTATTTATCAAATTCATAGGCGGCCATTATCGGAAAACACCTCAAATAAGTCAAAGAATTTCCGAATCATTATAAAATAGTGGGTGTTTTTTATTGCTAAGTACTTGTAATCAAAGCTGTTTTGTATATAATTATTGGTTTGTAATTAAAAGACAATAGTTGCTCCTGTTAGAGCTAAAATGGATTCCAAGGATTTTTAACTATGGCAAAGATTACCAAACTCGATGACATCGTATCGCTTTGTAAACGAAGAGGCTTTATCTTCCAGTCCAGTGAGATTTACGGAGGACTGGCAAGCTGTTATGATTACGGCCCTTTGGGGGTAGAGCTTAAAAATAACGTTAAAAAGGCATGGTGGAAATCCACTGTTCAGATGCATGACAATGTTGTCGGGCTGGATTGTTCTATCCTGATGCACCCAATGGTATGGAAATCTTCAGGCCATGCTGATAAATTTGCAGATTTGATAGCTGAGTGCAAGAAGTGCCATACCAGGACCCGTGTTGACCATCTTCAAGACCACAAGGACAAAGAGGCTGATGAACACACTGAGCATATTGCGATTGATATGGCAAAGGTTAAGGCCGAAGACCTTGTCGGTAAAGTATGCCCCAAGTGTCAAGCTGTAGGTCAATTTACGGACCCCATGCCGTTTAAACTTATGTTTGAGACGCAGATGGGTGCAAATGCAGATGACAGCATGACGCTTTACCTCAGACCTGAAACTGCTCAGGGGATTTTTGCAAACTTCAGAAACGTGCTGGATACAACAAGAGTAGATATACCTTTTGGAATTGCACAAATAGGTAAAAGCTTCAGAAATGAAGTAACCACAAAAGCTTTTACTTTCAGAACAAGGGAATTTGAGCAGGCAGAAATGGAATTTTTCTGCGAACCTGGAACCGATGAGCAGTGGTATGAAAAATGGAAACAGGCAAGAATGCAGTGGTATCTCGACCTTGGGATAAAAAAAGAAAATCTGCGTTTCCGGGATCATGACCCGGATGAGCTGGCACATTATGCAAAGGCATGTGTCGATGTTGAATATCTGTTCCCGTTTGGTTCGGGTGACTGGCAGGAATTGGAAGGAGTTGCAAACAGAACTGACTTTGACCTGCGTCAACATCAGAGAGGTATGCGTGCGATCAATGACTGGGTTGAGAACGGATGTGACCTTACAAAGGTTAAGCTGAAAGATGAGCCTGAAGATTATAATAAAGGACCACTCTCATATTTTGATCAAGTAAACAATAAAAGATATATTCCTTACGTTATCGAACCTTCTGCCGGTATTGACAGAAGCACTTTAGCATTTTTGGTTGATGCTTACGACGAAGAAGAAGTTAACGGCGAAACAAGAAATTTACTGCGGTTCCACCCATCGCTGGCTCCTACAAAAGTTGCGTTATTTCCGCTGTTCAAGAAAAACGGCATGCCTGAAATGGCACATAAGATATGCGATAGCTTCAGAAAATATTTTTCCTGCTTCTATGACGAAAAAGGCGCTATCGGAAGACGTTACCGCAGGCAGGACGAAGCGGGCACTCCCTATTGTGTTACAGTTGATTTTGATAGCATCAACGACAACGCAGTAACTGTAAGAGACCGCGACTCTATGGAACAAAATAGGATATCAACTGATAATTTGCTTGGCTATCTAAGAGGAAAGCTGGAACTATGAATTACGCAGATAGAGTTTTAATTGAAAACCTTAAAAATCATGTAGAAAAAGAAGTAATGCTGGCAGGCTGGCTATACAATAACAGACCTAGTGGTAAGGTGCAATTCCTTACACTTCGTGATGGCAGCGGGCTTTGCCAATGTGTTATAGAAAAAGGGAAAATCGACGATGATCTATTTGACAGCATCAAACGCCTTGGACAGGAATCATCTTTATCTGTTAGCGGTACTGTAAAAGCTGAACCACGCAGCCTAGGCGGATATGAAATTGTTGTAACCGGTGCTGAAATAATATCTGAATCCAAAGATTATCCGATTACACCCAAAGCTCACGGCATAGATTTTCTGATGAAAAACCGTCATCTGCACCTCAGAAGCCAAAGACAATGGAACATAGCTAAGATACGCCATACTGTAGTTGATTCGATAAGAAGATTTTTTAATGATAACAGCTTTACGCTGGTTGATACACCAATATTTACAACAACAGCAGGCGAAGATGCAGGTTCACTTTTTGAGGTTGACTATTTTGGTGAGCCTTTGCACTTGACGCAGACAGGGCAATTATATCTTGAAACTGCTGCAATGAGCCTTGGTAAAGTGTATTGTTTTGGGCCAACATTCAGAGCTGAAAAAAGTAAGACAAGAAGGCACCTTACCGAATTCTGGATGGTTGAGCCTGAAGTTACATTTGTTGGAATCAAAGAATTGCTCGAACTTGCAGAAAATTTCGTTTCTTTTGTTGCGCAAAATGTATTAGAGAAAAACAGGGATCAGCTTGAACAGGTCGGTGCCAATATTGAACTTCTTGAAAAAATAAAACCGCCCTTCTATAGACTAACCTATAGCGATGCAGTTGATATACTCACCGGAGAAAAAACAAAAGAATTCATGGCAAAACAGCTTGCAGAATTCTACCAGCAGAAAAAACAAATCGAAGATAAATTGAGTCTGCTCGAAGAAGAACAAAAAGGCTCAATAAAAGAATGGAAACGGGACAAAAATGCAGCGGAGATCATTGAACTTCGTGCAGAACTTGCTGAAAACGAAACAAAAATAGAGAATAATCCGAAACATGCTCAGCTTGCTGCTGATTTCAAATGGGGTAAGGACCTGGGCGGCAGCGACGAAACTATTATTTCAATGATGCACGACAAACCAGTTTTTGTTACTCATTATCCGAAAGAAGCCAAAGCTTTTTATATGAAAACGGATCGTAACGATAATAGAGTTGTCGAAAACTTTGATATGCTGGCTCCAGAAGGGTTCGGTGAAATTATCGGCGGCTCTGTAAGAGAAGACGATTATGATGTCCTCGTCCAGAGAGCTATAGATATGGGCTTTAACCCTGAGAATTACAGCTGGTACCTCGATCTGAGAAAATATGGTTCGGTGCCTCATGGCGGGTTCGGCTTGGGAGTCGAGAGAACGGTTGCATGGCTGACAGGTGAAAAACACATCCGCCAATGTATTGCCTTCCCAAGAATGATGGATAAAGTCTATATCTAAGATTTATTCAAAAACACATGCCAATATTGCTTCATAATGAGTTTATAAAGCAATATTGGTGATAAAATGGGGCGTTGGTTCATTTTTTTCAAAATTTAGTATGAATTTTACTTGCTTTTAACCAGATAAATATGGTAGTATGCTTCGTTCTTGACATTTACTAGTATAGTGAATTCATGTTTGACTCGCCTCTTACCCCTGAAAACATTAGATGAATTTTCATGGTTTTTGAGTTTAGTGAGAAATATATATAGCCAGAAGGATAAAAAAATCTGGCATAAAAGAAAATTATTTTTTTTGAATGATGGTACTAAGAAGAAAATGGAAAAGATCAGAAAAATTAGAAATATTGGTATTTCGGCACATATCGACTCCGGTAAAACCACTCTGAGTGAACGCATTTTATATTATTCTGGCAGAATACACCGTATCCAGGAGGTTCGAGGCGGCGACGGCGGAGCAACAATGGACTTCATGGAACTTGAACGTGAGCGAGGTATTACAATTACCTCTGCTGCAACACAGGTATCATGGAAAGGTACGTGCATTAACCTGATCGACACTCCAGGCCACGTTGATTTTACCGTTGAAGTTGAGCGTTCACTACGCGTACTTGATGGTGCGATCATGGTTTTATGTTCTGTCGGTGGTGTCCAAAGTCAATCAGTTACCGTTGACAAGCAGATGAAACGTTATCGTGTACCAAGAATCGCTTTTATAAATAAAATGGACCGCACAGGCGCGGACCCAGAACGAGTATGTCAGGACATGAGAGAAAAACTTGGCCTGAATGTTATTCCTATTCAACTTAATATGGGGACAGGTGATGATTTTGCCGGTGTAATTGACCTTATCACAATGAAAGCCTTCACTTTTGAAGGTGATGATGGCGAAAAGGTTATCAGCTCAGATATCCCTGCTGAATATATTGACGAAGCCAAACAATCAAGAGAAGAAATGCTAGATGCTTTGAGCATGTTCAATGATGAAATGATGGAGATTCTTCTTGAGGAAAAACCTATCAGCGAAGATATGATTCGCCAGACAATTCGCGAAACTACCATCAACCGTGACATAGTTCCTTTAATGATGGGTTCAGCAGTCAAAAACAAAGGCGTTCAGCCTCTTATGGACGCAATATGTGATTACCTTCCAAGCCCGATTGACCGCCCAAGTTTTGCCCGTGACCATGACAATGACGGCTCTGAAACACCTTTGATCTGTGATCCCAAGGCACCTCTTGTAGCAATGATTTTTAAGATAGCAGATGAATCTTTTGGTCAATTAAGCTATACGCGTGTATACCAGGGAACGATAACCAAGGGACAGCAGTACCGCAATGCGCGTACAAACCGAATGCACCGTGTTGGACGAATTGTACGTATGCATGCAAACGACCGTGTAGATCTTAAAGAAGCCGGCCCTGGTGATATTGTTGCTTTGATCGCGGTTGAATGCGCAAGCGGTGATACATTCTGTGGCGAAGGAGTGAACTATTCACTTGAAAGTATTTTCGTAGCAGAACCTGTTATCAGCCTCGCAATCACACCTGCAACCTCAGCTGACCAGGAACGCATGGGCAAAGCATTAAATCGATTCATGAAAGAAGACCCAACCTTTAGAGTTTCAACTGACCCTGAAACAAGTCAGACGATAATCGCAGGCATGGGTGAGTTGCATCTTGATGTGTATATTGAACGTATGCGTAGAGAGTACAAAGCTGAGGTTATTGTTGGCGCACCAAATGTTAGCTACCGTGAAGCCCCAACTATTGAAGCTGAATTTAACCATCGTCACAAAAAACAAACCGGTGGTTCAGGACAATTTGCGCATGTAGTAGGCAAACTTATTCCATTGCCTGCTGACTCGGAAGTAACATATGAATTTGAAGATAACATTACGAGCGGAAAAATCCCAGGCGAATATATTCCAGCAGTAAATAAAGGCTTCCAGGCTGCAATGAAAAAAGGACCGCTTGCTGGTTATGAAATTGTCGGATGTAAAATGTGCCTTGACGATGGTTCCTTCCATCCAGTCGACTCAAGTGAAATGGCATTTAGAACCGCAGGAAGAGACGCTTTTATCGCAGCATTCAAAAAATCAAAGCCTTGCCTCTTAGAGCCGATAATGAAAGTTGAAATTGAAACACCAAATGAGTTTCAGGGGTCCGTTGTTGGTGATATTAACTCAAGGCGTGGAATAATTCACGGCACAGAAGCCCGTGAAACTTATACAACGATTCTTGCAGAAGTCCCTCTGGCAAATATGTTTGGTTATGCTACTGTAATTAGAGGCATGACCAAAGGCATGGGTACTTTTACAATGGAAATGGTTCGTTATTCAAGAGTTCCAACGAAAATTAGTGAAGAAATACTCTTTAAACGCCGTGAGGAAAACCAAAAAGCTTAAGAGGAGTATATACCTCAGTAGCGTTGAGAAAAAAATAAATAGTTGACCGCCCTTCTCTCACCAAGAGGGCGATACAAGTAATTATTTTTTTGTAGTATCTTTGTTGATTGGCAAAGAAAGCATCGGTCTATTGGTTATTTCTTCGAATTTCTTAGTTTCATCGTCTGATAGTGAGTTATTCCTATAAATGTGAGGAGAGAGGAATACTATTAACTCAGAATTCTTAACAACGTCATTGGTATTTTTGAATAGCTCACCTACAACTGGACAATCACCAAGAATAGGAATCTGATTTACTTCCTTGGTTTTTTCCTGTCGTCTCAGACCTCCTAACACAACAATCTGACCATCTTTCAACAGTAGTGAGGACTTTGCTTTTCTTGTATCAACACGAGGTGCACCTGTGTCACTTGTAGCAGACTGTACGTTTTGCTCTGCCACTACAGTAAGAAGGATGTTACCTTCATCTGTCAATATAGGGCTTACCTCCAATTTAACCCCGACATCTTTAAATTCTGTATAGGTGAGAACAACACCACCCTCAGAGCTTTGACTTTCCTCTCGATATGGAATTTCATCAATGGCTTCAATGTAAGCAGTTTGGCCGCTTAACGTCATAACTCTTGGACTGGCAAGAATCTCGACATTTCTTTTCTCTTGAATTAAATGTACAACATTGCGGATTGTGCCACTAATAACACTAAAATCACCACCCGTACCAACAGTATTGAAAGCAGTAGCATTTCCTACAGTGTCACTGTCTTCTATCGTCGATGTTAACCTTGAGCCAGTGAGATTCTGTC
This sequence comes from uncultured Pirellulales bacterium, assembly GCA_964492365.1. Taxonomy (GTDB): domain Bacteria; phylum Planctomycetota; class Phycisphaerae; order Sedimentisphaerales; family Anaerobacaceae; genus JAGLTN01. The sequence continues at coordinate 27,049 of CAZBKA010000004.1, forward strand.
TATAGCCAATATCATACGTTTTATCCGAAAGTATGTCCCAGTTGATGCCTATTTCTGTAGAATTATCAAGCTGAACATCGAGAATAACCATCTCCACCATAATTTGTTGTGGTAGTGTGTCTACTTTCTTTATCTGAGCAACAATCTTTGCAAGATTTTCTTTTGAATCACAAATAATTAAAGAATTGCTTTTCGTATCGATAGATACACCACCATAGCTGGAAGACATACTCATAATTACAGCCTTGAGGCTTTCGGCATCAAGAAATTTAAGAATTACTGTTTCCACAAACAATTCGGGAACGGAGACCTCGGGGGCGGTTTCTTTCGATATTCTTTTCTGAAGAGGCTGTTCTTGTTCAATATCCAATGGCGCCTCTTCCTTGATTAACTGCGAAAATGGGTTTTCTCTGCCTACATCAAGCGGTTTGATCTCAATTTTCGACTGCGCAATATCAGACATCATGCACAGCAATAACAAACATAATACATACTTTCGCTTAATCATAAAGGGGCTACTCCTTATTTTCTATCACATAGATTGTGATATTCATATCGCATTGTAATAAGTCCGAATCGCTTATGGTTGGTTTAACAACTACCGTATCAATTTGCACTCGTTCTGGACGGTCCTGTAGTTTACTCATTAGTAAGATTATATTTCCATAGTCGCCCAGAACACTCAATTTTACCTGCCGTGTGACTACGTAGTTGGTCTTCTCAGACTCGTCACCTTTGCCTACAGTATATGTTGGTAAAAACTTCAGTGAATTTACAGTGTAGTTTGCATTTTCCACCAGTGTCTGGATATTACTGAAAAATTTCGTGGCCTCAACGTCACTAAACAAACCTATACAAGCCTGCTTAAATTTACCTTGCAGTTCTTCCAATTCATTTTTATTAATCGCGATAGTATTATTAATAACCTGATTCTTTTTCAGAAGATCAGTTGCGACCAGCTCCTGTCTTTGTGCTGCTAGCAGGTAATTCCTGTGAGGCGATACAAACCAGTTGTAAAAAGCAATTGCTCCTATCACCACAAGTGAAATAACCATAACATTTTGTGAAGGATAAGCTAATATTGTCTGTTTCTTATCTTTCATTTATTAATCCTTTTTGCTGAATTAATGAACAACTAATCGAATAGGATAATAAGCGATCGAAATTACTGCTCTTGCTGGTCGTAATCAGTGAAGCTGACTGTATATTTTCACAGCTATTAAGCATGCTCACAAAATAATTAACAGTTTCATATGAGATTGCCTCACCTTCTATTAACAACTCTGAATTATTTTTACTGGAAAGGCTTTCTATTCGTACCATTTTAGGTATTACAAGTTTTATTTCATTGAGGATTTGTCCCCAGTTTAAAAAAGAACCAGTATTCAACGTATTGTTCACACAATTAAGTTTGTCAGATATTTCTACAATTCGTTTTTGGAGCAATGTCTGTTCATTCAATAATATTCTTGTGCCATCAACACCTATCTCTGGTGTTTTTTGCCTGGTCTCAGCATCCACCTTACTCACTTGCTTATTAAAGAATCCTATACTTAGGATCATCAGAAAAAAAATAGCTGCTGCAACGTTTGCGTTTATTAAGAGTTGTTTTTCTCTTAATTTAGCCCTGCTTACATCAGCCGGGAAAAGGTTGATATTCAAACCACTGCCATGAACGCCCAGCAGTTTCATAGCCAACCCAACAGCAATAGCCGAAGGCTTATTACGGTATTCGGTATTTGCTACCGGCGTATCAAGATATGCATCCTTGATTGTTCTAATTTCTAACTCCGCAAGCTTAAGTCTATTTTTAAGTGATTCGATTTCCACATTAAGAATTTCGTTACTAATGTTTGTTAATAATGTCACTTCCCATTTCCCGCATTTATTGTGCAGATTAAACTCATAAAATTGTATTATGGCATTTATCTCTTCTGTCAGCAAATTAATACATTTTTCAGGCTGGCTATTATCTTGCTCAAGCTGTTTTGTTCTTATATACTCCAAACTCTGGTTTGCAAATACACACAAAGTAATAACACCGTTATAAACCGTTACAAATAGCAGATTCGTATTAATTTTCTGAGCAATCTTTTTAGCATAACATGCTCTGATATAAGCCAACGATGGCGGTTCTATCGCATCAAGGTTCAAACCTGCTTTTCTGAATACACTGGCAATTGCAGTAATTTTATGACTATCCGTAGCAACCACAAGTGCTCGTCGCTGGTCTGTGTTGCCTGATGGTTTTAGCCCACAATAATCTATTGCGGTATTTTGAATCGGAAGAATTGCATAATGTTTTACCTCATCAGACACAAATTGTCTGATATTGCCTGATACTTCTTTGGGGATATCAAGAATTTGCATCGGTGCCGGATTGGCAACAAGTGAAATTGCTGTAGGACAGTTGTATATGTTATACTTCGCTTTCAGTTTTTTTATAGCCTTGGTTAATATTGCCGGATTTTCGATGTTTCCATTCTCTATTGCACCCTGTGGAACTGCGCCTGTAGCCGCCTTTAGCAATTTGACACCATTCTTGTTTTTCTCAAGTAGTGCCAGATTTATACAACCATCTGAAATATCTATTCCCAAAGCTGTGTTATTTCCAAGACTCATTCGTTTATCCTGAAATTGTCAATTTTTATTATATAAGGACTGGTGGTTCCAATTGTTATATCCGCCTGAACCCTGGCAGCAAAACCATGATCTGAAATAGCTGTTGAAATAATTGTTGAACCATCAAAATTAACAGTGTATGAACCACCATTAAAAGCCTTATTGGTAAAACCTGTGTTCCAACTTGAGTTTGCTCTGATTTCTTTGAATGCATCGTTTAAGCCAGCCTCGGCACTCATTAGAGCCTGTGTGGCACAAATATGGTTTTGCACAAGCTGAAGATCTTCAATATTCATCTGTAGTATGCCTATAACCAGCGTCGATAACAACGCTATAACAAAAATTGTTATAAGAAGGACTGAACCATTCAGACTACGGCAGTATTTAATTTTGTGATTATGATATTTCATTTCTGTTCTCTATTAGCGCACCAATAGTGCTACTGCTAGTATTTTCGGCATAAAGAGAGCGGACTTTCATTTAAATCCCAAGTTATGTGCCACGATAATAAAACATCATCGGATAGGGCTATTCGAATACAATAGTTTGTTTTTATAAGACCTTAGTATTTATCTGCCTGAAAAATTATCAGATCAGTTGAGTGGTCCCATAACTGCACTGCTGCCGAATGATTGCCTCAGAAACTGCTGTCAAGATCAATATGGATTGGGCCATTACCTTCCAGACTCTTTGCCTTAATCAACCCGTAAAAAGGTCGAGTGTTCCAGATTTTAACAATCCCATTCGGATTCTGCAAAACAGCATGCACCTCAGCAATACCCCACATTTCAAAAGTTTTATTGTTGCCTGTAACATAGATTCGCAGCTTTGATGGATCCCCAGTAGAAACGTTGAATTTGCCTCCTATGCCGCAATCGCATTCCGTATATAGATTCAGGCTTGAGCCTGAAAGTATTTGAATTTCAGCATTATTACCTAATTCAAAAGCAGCCTTAACTACGATTGTAACATCACCACTAATAATCATTTTTGCAGAACCACCCAATTGGAAATTTTTATAATAGTGATTCGAATTTATAGTTTTTGTACCGCTCCATAATGCTAAGTCACCTTCAGTTGAACTAAACCCTGCTGGTTTAAATACATTAGGGATGTCCACCTCTGATTCAAGCGTACCCTTTGTACCGGTAATACTTGAAGCACCTGAGAAGGCAAACCCTGTATTTATGTTAGCACCTGGACCAATATAGCCGTCACCTTTGACTGTTGCACCACTATCCAACGTAAATACTTGTTTGTTGGTACTATTGACCGTAACAACAGCAAAGCTTGATGAATTACCAGTGCCATACGAACCAAGGTTTGAATTATATGTATCAAAGATACCCGATGCACCAACATAGTTCATATTAGCTTTCAAGGCAACACCAGGGTTGAAGTCCGTCGGTTCTTCCTTAAAATCAGGATTGCCCTTAGCAAAAAGGAATACTTTAGTCATAAAACTTTTGTCCGGCAACCTTGCAGCAGAATTAGTCAAGGTTGTCTCTACTTTAACCAGACAAGTGGAATTGACATCATGCAGGTCGGATATCGGCATATCCAAATCACAAACATCATAACAGGTAAACTGCAACTGACTGACAGGACCAGCTAGTTCAGAGAGAGCTCCAACTTTTCCAAATTCAACGTAATTGCTTGCCGCAATGTCGTATCGAAGTGATGCTCCGCTGTTATCTCTAAATTCGATATAACCTTTTGTTTCGGAAGGATTGCTTACAGCGGTTATCTCAACTGCTTTTGCGAGATTTAGGTTTAAGTGGTCCACTAAAACTCTACCATTTTGAAGTACTTCGGCGATGGCTGCTTTAGAATCCCAGCTATTATTTATGTTTCTAAATAGCGGCACTATGGCAGCAAAGATGATGACCATAATGGACAAAGATATAATTATCTCTACAAGGCTCATGCCGCGATAATTTCGAGTTTTGTTATTATAACATTTCATTTTTATTCTCTATTAGCACACAAATGGTGCTTCACCAAGAACAAATTCATCCCTATCTTCTAGCGATAAGTGTAGACAAAATAACTTCGATTTCATCGGTTGTCAGGTTTTTGCTGTCATTGAGATCATAACCTACCGAGACCGTTATTGTCTTGACTTGATCACCAGAATCATCTGTAACATCACACAAATATGCACCATCAAGAGATATATTTTCTTGTGTGAACAAGGTGTCATAACTGTGCACAGAACGTGCTTTTATTTCATTAAGTTTAGTCTGAGCAAGTATCAGGCTGTGAGTTTTGTATTCGATACTTTTACTGTTAATATGAGCAATAGTCATAGCTCTTAGAATGGGAACGATAGCAATAATCAACAGGCCCGATGCCACAACAACCTCGGTGAGAGTAAACCCAGCAGTTCTTCTACAACTTGCCATGTTTGCTAATTGTCTGGTTAGTTTTCGGTGCATTTTACCATACCCGTTGCCGCGGTAATATTGATTGTAAATATTCTTCCATCAGCCGAGATAGATAGTTCCGTGTCACTTCCGGTTAACAAATTTCCGAGAGTACCAAATTTGAATTCGTCACCACCTGTGCAGGCAATAGATGGATCGATTGTCCATGAATCAACTGTTTCCGCGGTATTAAGATTTTCTATTTTGTAGCCGGTGTATGGACTTGAACCGGTCATTTTTAATGCAAAGCCAGCAGTGTTGTTTGCGGCATCAGAGATGGCAAGTCTGCGCGTTCGTCGAAAGTCGGTAACAATCTTTCCTGCAAGAGAATCAGCTTTCTGTTTGAAAATAATGGCCAGACTCAACCTTGGCACTGCAACATACGCACATATACCAAGGAATAGAACTACCATGACCAACTCAACAAGTGTAAATCCTTTTTTTCCCTTGACCATCTCATTTAATCCGAGAAAACATACCGGGGATAACCGGACTTAAGTCACAGCCATCCCCGTGTTTTATTTACAAAATCAACCAACTCAAATGCCAGGCGTCAACTTTTAATGACCCTCGAAACTGCATGAACACCTATGTGTGGTTTTATCCATTGAATAAGTTCCGCCTGCTGGACAGGTAGGTGCACCATCTGGAAAATATTCAGTATCCGAGGTAAGAGCTTCCAGACTTTCCGGCCAACCATTTTTGTCTATACGGTACACTTCAATCTGACTGTTTAATGTATCAATGTTTGTAGCACAGGCATTAACCCTGGCTGTGGTTGCACTTGTAGTAATTCTTGGAATAGCAATTACAGCCATTATTCCGAGTATTACAACTACAAGTAACAACTCTACTAATGTAAATCCTGATCTTTTACGCATTTTTGCTCCTTTACTATAAAATTCATAATACATTTTAATATCCGCCGTAGCTTCGACACATATCATAAGCTACTTTTGTATTTTCACTGAAGAAGACAAACTATTTTACCTGTGCCATATAATCAAACATTGGCAAATATACAGCCATAAGTATAAAACCAACGATTATTCCCATAATAACCGTTATAGCTGGTTCAATTTTGACCAGCAACGATTTTATTGTTCGATCAATATCTTTATCAAGAAATCCTGCGCCTTTATTAAGCATTTCTGATAATGTTCCGGATTCTTCCCCAGAAGCTGCTAACTGAACCACCATAGGAGAAAAGATTTTGTAGTTTTTCATAGAATTTGCTATGGGATTACCTGCTTTTACCGATTGCTGCAACTCTACAGCTATTTCAGTAACTCTTGAATTATGAACAACAAGACTGGCAACATCCAACGCTTTAATTAATGGAACACCTGCTGAGATTAGTATAGCAAACGTCCGAATAAACTGAGAGACAACTATCATTTGGTTGAGTTCTGCAAACATCGGCATATTAAGCTTAAAGGCATCCCATCTTGTTCTTATATACGGTTTTTTCAAGATTACCTTTAAAAACATTACCACCCCTGCAATAATCAGCAAGATTGCCCACCACCACCCGACAACCAAGGTACTCAAATTGACAAGGACTTGTGTAGGCCCAGGCAGCGATAAGTGCAGCTGTTGATATAACTTTAAGAATACTGGTACTACAAAAATCAGCAAAACAATAATTGCCGCAAAAGAAACCATCCCCACAACAACAGGATAGACAAATGCAGATTTTATTTTATGTTTGAAGTCAATGTTTTTTTCAAGATGTAATGCGCTCATTTCCAGTGTCTCTGATAGTTTTCCGCTTGATTCACCAGCTTCGATCATTCCGAGGAAAAAATTTGAGAATATTTTTCTGTGCTTTTCAAAAGCATTTGTTAGAGATGATCCAGTTGCAATACTCTGCCTGATATCAGAAATTACACTTTTGAATGAATAGCTTTCGCATTGTTCTTCAATTGTTTCAAGAGATCTGGTAAGAGATAATCCCGCTGAACACATTGCAGCTAATCTATAAGTAAATGTGACCACTTCTGATTGGCTAATCTTTGAATATCCTTTTGCCCATGCCTTCTTGCGTTTAGCCTTAAGGAGACTATTGCCCATTCTCAGTAGTTCCTCACGAAGCATTGCAATGCTGTCAACATCACTGTAAATACCAGTAAACTTTTTACCACTTTCATCTCTTGCCGTGTATTCGTAAACTGCCATTACTCCGTCCTCATATCAACAACACGCATTAATTCATCCAACGTTGTTGTACAATTTAGAACCTGCTCCATACCGCTTTTACGAAGGGTTTTCATTCCTTCGCTTATCGCCTGAGCCTTAATAGAATCATCACTGCTTACTTCAGCTATCATTTTTCGGATTTTGTACGAAACACACAGTATTTCGTATATTGCCTTACGCCCGGCGTACCCCGTCTGATAACAACTGTCACAGCCTTGTCCTCGCAGTAACTGGATACTTTTATTTTTATCAGATGAACTGAACAATATGTCCAACTCCTCAGCTGATGGTGTATAGGATTGTTTGCATATTGGACAGACGGTTCGGACAAGTCTTTGAGTAATCGCACCAAGCAACGCAGAAGCTATAAGAAATGGTTGAATCCCAAAATTGATCAAGCGGGAAATTGCACCTGCAGCATCATTGGTATGTAATGTGCTCAAGACTAAATGACCTGTCAAAGCCGCACTAACAGCTATTTCAGCAGTTTCGTAGTCACGAATCTCACCTATAAGTATAATGTCCGGATCCTGACGCAATATACTCCGCAAGGCAGAAGCAAAAGTTCTTCCCGCTGTCGGATTAACCTGTACCTGTGTAACCCCATCAATACGGTATTCAACTGGATCCTCAACAGTAACAATGTTTTTTGTCTCACTATTGAGCAATTGTAAAACTGAATAGAGTGTTGTTGTTTTTCCACTTCCGGTTGGGCCTGTCAGCAAGATCATACCATAAGGATTTTTGGCCAGCGACCTTAACTTCTGGTTATCATCTTCTGATGTAACGATTTCATCAAGTGACCACTTGGCAGTATTCTTATCTAGAATTCTAATAACAATTTTCTCTCCGCTAACAGCTGGTAATGATGAAACTCTCAAATCATAGTCATTGTCATCGTGTTTTAATGTTATGTGTCCATCCTGGGAAATACGTTTTTCAGATATATCCATATCTGCCATAACCTTGATATGTGAAACAACTTCCAACTGTGCTGATGAAGGAACATCTATTACATCATGAAGAAGTCCATTAATACGATATCTTACTCGCATATTGGACGTACCTTGTTCAAGGTGGATATCGCTTGCTCCGGCATCAACAGCACCGCTTACAATTGAAGATACAAGTCTTGTGATGGGATCATCAGGAACCAGTGACGATTTAATCTCAAGTTGATTACGATCAGACTTCTCTTTGATGTTATCTGCTTTTAAATGCATTGAAGCTACTGTTTGGCGGGCCAAATTCTGAACATTGAAATGATATCTAATCGCCTGTTTGATTGCATTGGTAGTAGCAGCAAGAGGAATAATCTTACAACCTGTCCTAAGCTCTATTTGATCTCTTAACGTAAGATTCAAAGGCTCACTCATTGCTACCATCAGATTCTTACCGCTTTTCTTCACGGGAATTATATTGTGCAGGTTTGCCATCTCATATGTGATCATATGAGCAGCCATTGAGTCAACCATGTCCGCTGAAAGATTTATGAATTCTATGTTATTTGTAGCAGCTACTATCTTCGTAAATTGTTCATCAGTAACCACATTATTGTCTTTAAGAATATTTATCAAACCTTGACCGCTCATCTGCTGTTGTTCAAGAACTTTTTGCAGAGTTTGCTCATCAAGAATATTCTGACTTCTGATGTATGAAATTGTATTATCCTGGTTTTGCATAACCGCTTTATTTACCCAATTCACAAGTTAAATTATTTCAGTAATAACAGTCGACATCACTTTATACCGACTTTAATGAGAAATATAATGTAGACCATAACCGCACAAAAAGGCCGATAATATAAGACACAGAAACACTTTTACGATATGAATGAATGCTTTAGAAGCTGGAAAAGCTAATGAAGCCATTCATTTTTTTTATGCTAATTTAACACCCTCTTTAGGTCGATGAAAGTCAGGAACCAGAATTTGTGATATCCATGTGGAGCTTTTTGAAAGGTAAAAGTAAATGTTAGGATTATTTAAGTCGAAAAAAGAAACAACCCTGGCCAGAGTGCTTGTCGTTGATGACGCGCCAGATTTAGTTGATACGATCCAGTGCAGACTCGAATACTGTAAATTTGAAGTAATTACTGCTTGTAATGGACTGGAAGGACTGGAAAAAGCTGCCTCCGAAAAACCTGATCTTATATTGCTTGATACCAATATGCCAATTATGAGTGGCCCTGAAATGCTTGAACGTCTTAAAAAAGATCCTAACTTGAAAAACATCCCAGTAATAATGGTCACTGCACTGTGCGATGCAAATGATATAGCTAAAGTTTCTGCATACGGAATCACGGATTATATCACAAAACCTTTCGACTTTACAGAATTGATGGAGAAAATCACAAATATCCTGCATAAAAAGAACTCCTAGTGACACACAAAACAGGTAATAAAAATGAGTTTTAACCCGACAAAACCTTTAAGAATTTTAATAGTCGAAAATGACCTGACAAGCAGAACGCAACTACATCAATTGCTGTCTGAATCACCACTATTAATTTCAGAAACAAAATTTACCCAAACTCTTAAAGCCACTTTAGGGATTTTGGACGAGAATGATTTTGACGTTGTGTTGCTGAATTTAAATCTTCCGGATACAATTGGTTTAAACACTTTGCTTAAAGTAACTGCAAAATGCCCACTCGCCGCAATCATTGTTATTGCAGATCAGCAAAATGAAGAGCTTGAGTTAGAAGCGATTGCTTCGGGTGCACAGGAGTATCTGGTAAAAGGCTGTTATGATTTGGAAACTTTGACTAAATCTGTTCGTTATGCTTTGGAACGGAAATCTGTGAATAAAAAATTAAGCCTTGCAGAACAAAAATACCGCTTGATCTTTGAAAATTCAGCGGTTGCCATCACAGTAGTTGACGAATATGAACGCCTTGTTTCATGGAATAAATTCGCAGAAAATCTTTTGGGTATGAATGCTTCTGACCTCTACTTAAAACCTGTAAAATCCCTGTACCCAATAGCTGAATGGGAAAAAATAAAAATAAAAAATATCCGGCAAAAGGGAATACAGGAACACATCGAAACACAAATGCTGAAGAAAGATGGAAATATAATCAATGTAAATGTCTCTCTGAGTATCCTGAAAGATTGTGAAGGAAAAATAACTGGCTCGATAGGTATCATTAGAGATATTACTGACCATATAAAAATTCAGCAAATAATCGACCGAAAACAAAAAAGTCTGGAGGCAATATTCGATGCGGTACCGGTAGGAATGATGTTGCTAAACAATGATTTGGCGGTTAAGCGAGTCAACAACTCCGTCAGGGAAATTGTAAAAGAAGATTATTTACAAATCCTTGGACTGAGATTTGGCAATGCTATAAAATGCTTTCATAGTACTTACGACTCAAATCTGTGCGGACACAATCCAGCATGCAAAACGTGTCTGCTGCAACAAGCAATAAAAAACGTTTTTGACTCATGGCAACCCCAGAATATCGAATTTCACCCAACACTCAAAATTGAAAACAAAAAAATTACACCATGGTTCGATATAAATATTACACCGGTAATTATAGATGATGATAAACATATTGTTATTGCCTTGGACGATATAACCTCCAAAAAAATAACTGAACAAAAAATTAAGGAAACAATGGAACTGAAATCACAGTTTATTTCTACCGTCTCACATGAACTGCGAACACCTCTCGCTGCCATGAAGGAAGGTGTTATCATTGTTTTAGACGAAGTAACCGGGCCGATCAATGAAAAACAAAAGAAATTTCTGAATATTGCAAAGAGAAATGTAGACAGGCTTGGCGATCTGATTAATAACGTTCTGGATGTCCAGAAGTTTGAAGCAGGTAAGATGGATTTGGATATACAGAATAATGATATAAAGGACGTTGTACTTGAAGTTCATGAAACAATGGATCTTTCTGCAAAGAAAAAAGAAATAAAATTGTTGCTTGATTATGAATTGGATCTGCCCGAAGCAAAATTTGACCGAAGTAAAATTATTCAGGTATTAATAAATCTGATTGGTAATGCCATTAAATTTACGCATGAAAAAGGACAGGTATCCGTTAATGTTCGCCACAATAAACAGGAGCTGATTATAAGTGTCAGCGATAACGGTATGGGGATACCTAAAGACGCACTTCTAAAAGTATTTGATCAGTTTTACCGTGTAAATCGACCAGGTAAGGAAATTCAGGGAACAGGTTTAGGGTTGTCCATTGTAAAAAGAATCGTGATGATGCATGGTGGTAGAATCGAGGTCGAAAGTGAACTAAACAAAGGCACAACTTTTAGGATTTTTCTGCCATTAGCCTGCAGCTCTTCGCCAGATATCTCATCTGATGAAGTGGATGCGCAGTTAGAAAATATCCTTGTCAAAAACAAACCATGTTAAATATCCCTGACATTAGCAATTACTGTACCATGTATATTTCAAACAAAACTGTCAGCTTTTAATGCTAACCCCCCGTCAGCTTTGGATTATCATTACCAAAGCTGACAGAGGTACTTTTTAGGTTTTTAAAAATATTCGTTTTTAACAAGAGCAACCAAGATTACGATAGTTATTATTCTGAAACACCTTTTAGCCACTCCGAGGCCATCACAGCATAATCTCCAAAGTCAACTTCGCAATCTCCACCAAAAAGCTCAGCAGTAAGCGCACAATCTACCTGGTCATCACTATCCAGCCATTGATCCACCAATTCAGCAAGGTCATGCCATTCGACCATCAAGTCTATATTTATATCCGACAAGTATGTACATACAAATAAACTATCGCTGTTATCATAAATAGCTGGATGGTTCAATGAGGTAACTCTGATCAAACAGTTCGCCGATACCGGCTCATCGGGTATCCACTCGTAATGACCATTATTTGCGGTATCCGCTATAATAGTTGCCCAGCTGCTTCCGTTGTCATAAGTTATCTCAATTTTAGCATTGCCGGTTATATTAACCGAACCCCAGGTAATGAAATATGGTTTGCCTATTCGCCACGTTTCACCGCCATTAGGTGCAGTAACCGTAAGAGACCTCTCAAATATAGCAAATCTCGAATCACTCGTATCTGATAATGATACAGAAGATGCATCACTTATCCTGATAAGACACCCTTTAGACTCTGGCCCCTCAACATGCCATAGATATTCACCATCATTCAGAGTTGATCTTACGATAGTATTCCAGTCAGAACCACCATCCCTGCTGATCTCGATAATAACCCCTTTTCCTGCACCACCTGACTCCCAGCGGATATATTCATCATCAGAAACATACCATACCTCTCCGCCATTGGGGTGAAGAACCGTTATATAAGGCTCAGCAATTTGGAAGTTGCGGTTGCTCATATCGGTAGCTGTTGGGAAGTCAAGCGAAGTAACCTTTACACGACACACTGCGGAAACACCACCGGCAACCGTCCACACATAACTGCCATCATCAGCAGTGTTGCTGATAATTGTCGACCAGCTCAAACCACCGTTTTGGGTTAATTGTATACTAACATTGCCGGTAATGCCCTGCGATGTCCAACTGATATTTCTAGACTGTCCGATATACCACAGCTCACCACCATTAGGAGTATTAACTGTAATACCTGGTTCAAGAACAGTACTGAATGTCCACAATGGGCTGTCAGTATAACCGCCGCAAATATTGTAGGATCTGATCATCCATGTATATGTCGTATCATAAACTAAAGTATCAAGAGAGAACTCATTGGTATCTGTTTCACCCATAAGCACAAATGAATCACTGCCCTGCCTGAGGAAGACCTGGTAATGGTCTGTACCAGTAGAAGCTGTCCAGCTAAGGTCCGTATTATTTCCAACGCCCACAGCACCATTAGCCGGGTTCGGATTACTTGCAGCGCCCGGTGTAACACACTTGCCGAATCTTATATTGTAACTGCTTGACTTGGCATAATCGCTGTAATCCGCTTTCCATACCGCTAATCCGTGGTAACCGGCATCGGGAATAGTAATGGTAAAGAATTCATTTGCACCATCACCACCACTATTTGAATAAGCACCGCTCATATATTCACTTTTGCTGCAATGAACTGTCTCATCATCATAAAGACTAATGCCATAATCACAGTCTCCGCTGGTCTGTTCAAGTTTGAAACCATAGTCACCAGCAGTTAGATAGCACTCATAGATATCGATGACATTTAGACCATTTTTGGAATAAGGGCCATTAATACCCTCCGATATCTTAGTACTTGTAGCCTCCTCGATACGGTAGATTCTATTGTCGTTGTTAGCATTAATAACACCTGCATAGTAAGTCCCAGCCGCAGCCTGGTTGTCATTTACTATAACAAAATTGCTGCTGCCGCTCGTCCAGCTCGAGTACTCAATAGCACCGCTTCCAAAACCAACTTCACTGCCTGTATAGTCTCCAATGTCCCACAAACGCAAATCATAATCTGAAGTTGATGCTGAGGGAACTACGCCTACCGCTGACCACCATTTGTCTGGATGCTCCTGTCCAACAACAAAAGAAAAACCATCATTGTTGTACCAGGTATACCCAGTGGAATCTTTCTTAGGCGGTGCAGTACGAGAAACTGACATATCATCTGAAAGGGAATAAGGACTCCAGACAAACTGACGGGCCCAATAGTTATCGCTGTAATTCTCATTGCTCTCCCAGACTTTTTTATCAACATCAAGTTCGTAATAAACCGTATGCCTGCCGCCTCTTACTGTTGTAGGCCCCTGGTTAATGAACTTTGCATCATAACCATCAGCTTGAGATGCTATATTTGCGAACCAAATATATACGCTATCTAAAAACAGCTTTGTCTGATTACCAGGCGCTTTATATACCCCATCATTTGTCCATGCAAAATTCCAATAAGTGCTGCTCGTATTACCCGTCAAGGTACTCGTAAGCGGACATGACGTTGAAGTTGCGCCGCTGGTATTACGAGGCACTATAGGATATGTCCAACCTGAAGGAGTAACATCAGTCAGATTTGGCAGCGATGTCGGTCTTTCTTTTATACACAGGTCGGGGTTACTGTAAATATTCCACTCAAACATCTGATACCAGCTATTGCTCCAATTATGATTATTATACATATATTGCAAAGCACTTTGATGTGACCAGCCAACTGAACTTCTGGCTATATTAAGATTTATAGCATTATAGCAGAATCTCCAGTCCAGGGTCTGCGAAGATCCATCCGATGGGTCATTCCATCCACCAGCCCCAAAACCAAGGCGTGTCGCTCCGACAAATCCTACAGAACCTCTCTGCAACAACCTCTTGCCAAGGTTATTATCCTCGGGCCAGGCTGTCGAACACGCACACGAAAAAACTACAGATGGATAATTGGGGTCAAGATAGCTTCGGTCGTCTGCATGGAAATACACCTGAGGAGAACAGGTTGGATGTCTCTCCTGAAAATAAACCCCATAATGACTTCCGTGACCGGCAAGGTTAACAAATCCATAATGTCCCGCTCCCCAAACATCACGTGTTATTGATCGAGTCATTGCATATTCACTGTAATAGATTGAATTCCAGCAAGGCCCCTGCTCATAAATTCTTACTGGAGGATCACCAGGATCACAGGCATTATTTAAAATATAAGTCTTAAGTGCCGCATTATCCGTATCACTCCAGAAATAAGCCGCTGTCAAAAGATAATTCAGTTTGTAATTGGCCATATCCTGCGACCACTCAAACTCTGCCATATTCATGCAAATGTCTTCAACAGTTGTAGGGTCACTCCATGGAATACGTCCAACATCCACTTCTGATGGGAATTGCACATTATCAACCCCCTGCTGACCGTACATACTGTCACCATTCGAATTCCATGATGTAGCATCTGACGAGCTTAGTTCCGCATAATAAAAATCCGTAGGAACTTTATCTGCGTCCTGCCA
>CAZBKA010000004.1:42289-44059 GCA_964492365.1 uncultured Pirellulales bacterium
TTAGCCAGCGGCCAAACTGAATCTTCTAACGCATCTGTTGTCACTATCACATAACCACCGGTTGTTGCTGTTACACCATCACCAGCTATTTGAGGATACCAGTTCTGGGCCTCACTATAATTGACAAGTATGTCAGATGCACGCTCTTCTGCTTCGGCTACATTATCAAGTAAAATATCCGAATTATCCTCAGACCCGGCACTAACAGTCAAATTAACATTAACTTTCAATTGTGGACAAAATATAAGCTTCTTGGTACTCGCAATATACGAGATAGGCGTAAAACGAATATGTATCAAATTATATTTTCGGTACGCTCCTGTATCAACAAATTCACCTGTTTCTGAAGGATAAGCCTCACTCATTGAATAAGCTGTTTCTACAACAGCTTCATATTCCGCTTCAATAGCCTTAAGCTGTTGGCTCGTTGCACTCATCGGAGAAACCATAGCTGACGGAACAATATCAACGACTTCTTCAAGCTCCACTTCTCCAATTTTCTCAAAACTTACACTCTCAGCCTTAACTCCTGGCGGTAGAGCTAGTTGAAATACCTTGCTCGGCAACTTAGGCTTACCGGGGTCCTGAAGCTGACCAAAATCAACCATATCTATTTCTTTAAAATTACCATCAACTGAAACAATGTCGAATGCCCCCGCATTGAGCGTATAACTATAAATCTCAGCGAAACATGTCTGTGAGACAAAAACAAAAACTAAAAATATACCTGCTGCTAAAAATTTATTGTGTATTTTATTTAAGTTCATTTCGTTACTCCTCAAAATATGCTGCACTGTAATTAAGGCTCAGGTTGTTCATTTTCATTACCAACCACAGGCTCATTTATTCTCGAAAGATGTTCAAGTTCTGCCGAATATTCTCCAACCAGCTTAAAATCTCCAAGTTCCTTCGCCTTAGCAACAGCACCTTCGATGCGTGAAATTTCAGCTTCCAGTTTCAACTGTTCTATCTGACGCTGCAACCCAGGTTCGAGGTTTTTGTCCTCAAGTCCTTCAATCTGTGCCGATAGTGTTGCTATCTTTGATGGCGCATCCGCTGATACTGCTGAAACTTCTTCACCCTCAATGTCAGCAAGCGACTTTGTTAAAAGCTCAGGCTCTTGAACTGCTTCAACACCTGATTCGGTAATGGGATCTTCCTCTATAAAACTATATATTTCACTGAAAACAGAGGCCCCTAACAATGCGCAGACAACAAAACAAATCAATAAATTCAATCGTTTCATGACACGTCTCCTTCAAAAAAGTTTCCGGGAGAAAACGGGCTTCTACCCGTACCATTTTATAGTATGATTGCTCGCTATCACTGCTTTTTCTAAAATGCCTGTACCAAAAAAAACCTTTTTAGTAAAGTTATTTTTTTATTAATTTTAATATTTACAAAAAAATAACCCGGAAATATGAGGAGATCATATAGTCGAACATGTAAATAACACCCCTTTAAAACCAAAATGGTATGTCTTTGATGAGCAAAAACAATTTTTTTAATTTTTTAAAAAAGATTTATAGTTGCAAAACTTATAAATTTGAGTAAAATCACGCTTTCTTTAGTGTTTGGCGGCGTAGCCAAGTGGCCTAAGGCGACGGTTTGCAAAACCGTTATCCGTGGGTTCGAATCCCACCGCCGCCTGTTATAACTCCTTATAAGTCATCAAGTTAAAAGAATTGCTAACTTATTTTTTGTCCATGCAAATTAAAAAGCGGCCTTTGATAATTTATTCTCATAAATTTTCTGCTATGCCGTACGGGG
>CAZBKA010000005.1:0-42946 GCA_964492365.1 uncultured Pirellulales bacterium
ATTTATAAAAAAACGAAGGGGGGCAATGAAAAAAATCAGGCGGGTAAACAGAATGGAACCGAAACTGTACTTTGGGGCCAGGGCAATTTGATAAATTTGTCATACCTGATTACGCCTTAGCAGGTACGGCAACTTGTTTTTGGCGAGTCTCTTGGGAATCAGAACTCCGCATCCAATTATGGTAGCCAACTAAATATTCATTTTGCGCATTAGAAAGCTTTGCTTCTATTTTCTTATACGTTCCCTGTTTTTCCTTGGTTTCCATAAAACTCTCCTTATTAACATTCTATCGCAGATAGTATACCAAATAACCACCTGTTATACAAGACGTTAAAGTGATTTTCGAAGCCTACTCGACGATTAGAGGCCTATTTGGCCACAGCAAAAAAGGTTTGTCAAGTAAAATTTTTATATTTTCCCCAAAAATTTAGACCGGCAACAGTAATTTTTCATCAAAACAAATTTACTTGCTTGACCATTTTCATGTTACATTTTTTCTGCTTCAGGGCAAATAATAAAAATAAAAATGAGGCTTTAGCTCACGTCACATAACTCATTGCAAAAAAAATATAGCTAAAGTATCCGTGTTTTCTGGCTTCAAACCGCATATCCAAAAATAATAACTATTTACCCTAATTTCCTCGCTGCTTCGTCGGCCAGTCCCTGATTTCGTTCGGCATAGATGGCTGTAGCACTCATATTTGAATGCCCTAATAAAGCACCAGCAGTTTCATAATTAAACAGTTTCCTTGCCTTTGTAGCGGCTGTATGGCGAAGCTGATACGGTGTCCATTTAGGCATTTCGACATCCGGATCACCGCCCCTTGCCTTAATATCATTTCGGGCCGCTCTTATGGCTTTGCGAACAGAGTTTCCGTATGTTCCACTCACAAAAGAATTTCCCGGCTGTGTCAGAGGTGATTCTTTACGATTAGTACCTGGGCTGTTTCCATAGTTCAAGGGAGTTTTACGGTCAGTGTGGAGCTTATCCAATCGCTGTTTTTCAGATTCTTTAGGCGAAAAGCAATAAGCCTGACGATCTCTTAACAAATAAGGCATTAATATCTGCTGTCCTCTGGGGCCGATTGAGATAATTCGATTTTTTCCTCGATATTGAGTCTTATGACTTTCGGGGCAATAGTGCCAAATAGATTCGCTTCTATCTATATCACATGGTCTCATTGTTACAAGTTCCCCTGGCCGCATACCGGTAAGAAGTTGCAATTCAACCATTGTCGCTACAACAGGTGTCATGTATTCAAGAGCTTTATAGACATGTTCTTCACTGACTGGTTTGACTGGCACCCTTTCTTTGGCAGTTGTTCTACCCTTGCGAAGTCCTTCGATAGATGACAATGCATGGTACAATACTGATGAGGTTACCTCGCGGCTGACGGCCCATCTGAACATTCTTTTGACCCTACCGATTCGTTGGTTAATCAGCGATCTGCACCAACCAAGTGTAACTATATACTCTCTTAGTGCAATGAGTTTCAATGGTCCAAACTCCTCAATAGACAAGTTGCCGTAATGATCTACGAGCGGCTTAATGGAATACTCAATCTGTTTGGCCTCTTTGCCAGGTGTGCCATTTTCAGTTTTGTAATAATCGCGTACATATTCCATATAGCATTTGCACAATTCAGCAATAGTCTCAATTTTTTCCGAGGATGGGTCTTGCTGAGAAGAAAAAACCGCTTTGGCCAAAAGCATTTTAGCGCATTCAACTGCCACATTGTAGTTTTTCGTAGCCATTGATGAGCCGAAAGGTTTAAGTGCACGTGCCTTTGTTTTTTCTTCTCCGGGGAGTTGAACTTTCCACCAATACCGGTTGCCGTTTTTGTAAATTGTTCCTGGAAGTTCATGTTTTGCTGCTTTCTTTGCCATTTTTTGTCTCCGTAAAACATTTAAAAGTTATAAAAAAGGTTATACGGCACGAAAAAACTTGAAAAGGGCAAAAAATAAGCCCTCGTAAGTGCTTATCTTACAAGGGCTTATGAAAATGGGCAGGGGCGGACTTGAACCGCCGACACACGGATTTTCAGTCCGTTGCTCTACCAACTGAGCTACCAGCCCGGCTTTCGAAAACGATCAATTTAGCAAAAAGCAATTGATATTGCAAGAAAAATAGACAATAATCTTTATTGCTAAATTATAAAACATAAAAATATTACGGTAAAGAGGTTATGAATAATAGCGTAAAAGTGGCTGTATTGGTGGAAAACACGGCTGAGGGACGAAATATCTGCGGTGAGCATGGATTGGCGTATCTGATTGAAATTGGTGATGAGAAAATACTTTTTGATGCAGGGCAGACAGATCTGGTGGTTAAAAATGCTTTGGCGTTGGGGAAGGATCTTTCAAATCTGGATGGGATTATTTTGAGTCATGGTCATTATGATCATACTGGCGGGCTAAATGCAGTGCTGGATCAGTTGGCAGGGGAGGTTGAAATTTATCTGCATCCGGCAGCTTTGGGGGCTAAATATAAACTTACGGCTGATGGTGAATCTGTTGATATCGGTATGAGTGACAAGGCTATTGAAAGTATTAAGACAGGTAGAAATATCAAAAATTGCCGATGGACCGAGAAGCCTACAAGGATTGCGGAGGTTTTAACTGTTACAGGGGGTGTGCCCAGGAAAACTGATTTTGAAGACAGCGGCGGAGCATTTTACATTGATAGCGATTGCAGAGAAAAAGATATCATTGCTGACGACCAATCGTTGTTTTTTGAAAGCAAAGACGGGATTGTTGTGATTTTAGGTTGTTGTCACTCGGGGATTGTTAATACGCTTGAATATATTTCTGGGCTTTGCGGATGTGATAAAATATACGCGGTTATTGGGGGGATGCATTTGCTGCAGGCTAAAGATAAAAGGCTTGAGAAGACGGTGGAGGTTTTCAAAAAATATGATGTGCAGATGATTGGGCCTGCACATTGTACGGGAATGAAAGCGGTTGCTAAATTCTGGAATGCGTTGAATGGGAAATGCGTAGAATGCAATGTCGGTAGTAAGTTTGAATTTGAATTGGAATGAGTTTTAAAAGATAGTTTTTGGGTGACGCAAAATGACAGGTGGGGTATTTTTAGGGTTTTAAAAATTGGGGGATGAGGTAGGGAATGGGCTAAATTTGGCTGATAATCGGGGTATGAGGTGTTTTTAGGGGGTTAAAATCGGCTCTGGGGTGCGCGTAGTGGGAGATTTGGTGGTTAAAAAATTGCTTTTTTTATGGTTTTTGATGGTTTTTTACCCATTTTTTCACCTTTTTGATCAAGTTTTTACTCGTTTTTGTTGTCGCAAATGATACGTACTTGCGTGGATGATTGATTTTGTGGGTTAACATTGTAGAGGGAGTATTGATGGGGAATGGCCTTGCGGTTCATCGGGGGGATTTGAACCATGAAGATTGCGAAGATGCATGAAGGGGTGAAGGGTGACATTGGTTTATCGGGAGTGGGAAATTACAAATTATGAATGAAGAATTATGGAGTAGGTATTTAAGATGTCAGGGGGATGTGTTAAAATTTTTTAAAATTTCGAGAATTTTTATGCCAATGTTGCTGGTTGGATTGTTTTATAGGTGACGGCTGTTTGTTATTTTGGGATTTTGTTTGATGTCTGAGGATAAAATACTGGTTGCGCAGGCAAAGCAGGGAAGCAAGGATGCTTTTGGCAGTATTTATAAAAAGTATCGTGATTATTTGCTTATTCTGGCAGTTGCGCTCTGTCATGATGTAAATGAGTCTGAGGACGCGGTTTGTGATGTTTTTGTCAATTTTGCGGCGAGGCTCGATAAGTTCGAGTTGACGGGGAGCTTGAAATCCTATTTGTCAACGTGCGTTGCAAATCGTATTCGCAACGGTATGAGACGATGCGATAAAAAGGCAGTGTCACTAAGTGAGGATTATCCTGTTGAGGCAGATTGTGATGAGCCTATCGATAGAATAATTCTGAATGAGCAGCTTGAAGAGCTGAGTTCAGCGTTGGGGAGTCTTGTTTATGAGCAGAGAGAGGCTGTGGCTTTACATGTTTACGGCAGGCTTAAATTCAAAGAAATTGCAAAGACATTAGGCATTGGAGCAAACACCGTCAGGGGCAGATATCGTTACGGCATAAAGAAATTACAGTCCACACTAAAGCATGAGGTGGAAAAATGAAATCAGATGAAAAAATAAAAAGAATGTTCGGCGAGTGTGAAATCAGCGTCAGCAGTTGTGTAGATGATGATATTATGGCAAAGGCGTTGGTAGCATTTAATGGCGGTGAGGTGATGGTTTCGCAGAGAGTCGGGTATATTTGCTGGGGACGGTTTATTAAAAGGGTTTCGGTTGCGGCTATTATTTTGATTGTGTTGTTGGCTGGGTATGTTTCATTAGTTGATTTTGAAAGCGAGCATGAGGTTAAATATAGTCAGCAGTCAGGGCAGAGTGAAAATTCGGCTGAGGTGAAGGTGACAGAAGATGCGGTGCGGCTGGACGGGATTGGTGCGGAGCTGGAAAAAGTTGAGAAGATGTTTGCTATAGCTGATGTTGGGGGTCTCATTTCTGCTCTTGATAGTGATTTTATAGAGGTTAAAACGGCTTGTGCGAATTACCTTGGTGAGCTTGGCAGTGAGCAGGCAATTGAGAGATTGCAGAGGTTAAGTGATGAATTTAAGGGCGATAGTGAAAATAATGTATTTGCGGCGGCAGTGAGAAAAATTAAGGAGTTGAACTGCGGGGGCGAGTTGGGAACTGAGTCGGTTAGTGAGGATATTGCTATTGTAAAGAGTGATGTTAATGAGCTAAAGTTTTTTGTTGTGAGGGCTGAGGATAATCAACCAATTGGCGGTGCTAAGGTAAAGGTTAAATTTGGTGGAATTAAGCAGGATTATGTCACCGATGCAAACGGGTTTTGTTCAATTGATTTGGGTAAGGAAAAGGTTGAGAGTCTTAGTATTGGAGTTGAGGCAGAGAAAAGGGTTCCGATGCGAATGTACTGGGGCAAATATGAAAGGGTTGAAAAGCTGCCTAAAGAATATAGATTTGCTCTGAAAAAAGGGACGGTGATCGGGGCGACTGTTGTGAGTGAGAAAAACGAACCTGTTGAGAATGCGCAGGTAGTTATATCACTATTTTCTCTTCGCAGTGATGAGCCTGTAGTTGTTATTTTGGAAAAAGCAGTTACCACTGATAAAGATGGAAAATGGGAACTTGATATTATGCCCAGTGATGAAGTGATTAATAAAACGGGTTACAATGGATTTGCAATTGCAGTTTCACATAAGGACTATGCAGATACTAGTTACGGTTACGGTGTGATTGAGAGAAAGATTGGGCCTTTACGTGATAAAAGTGAGGTTATGGTTCTCAGAGAAGGGTTTAAGATTTTTGGTTTTGTTCGAGATGAATACGGCAATGCTGTGGCTGGAGCTATGATAAGACAGGATAGCTGTATTTCGCACAGACCTACGACAAATACGGATATTAATGGTAGATATGAATTTAACCAGGTTGGCAGGGGGAAGGTTAGTTTGACGGTAACGGCAAATGGATTTGGGCCTGTAAGTTATAATGCTATTATCTCTGAAGATAATCAGGAGATTGATTTTGAGTTAAAGCAGGGAGGCAAAATTTTCGGTATTGTTGTCGATGATGACGGCAAGGCTATTGCTGATGCGAGTGTAATTGTGGATACATGGCGAGGGGATGGTTTAATTTACTGGAACCAGAAGACAGATGTTGAAGGCAGGTTTTTGTGGTCGGATGCTCCTGTTGATGAGGAGGTGACAATTGAAGTATATAAGGACGGCTATCAAAGTATTGAACAGGAGGTTACTGCGAAGGAGAGTGAATATGAATTTATAATGTATCCTAAGTTTGTTGTTTTGGGCAAGGTGATCGATGCGGAAACGAAGGAGCCTATAAAGAAGTTCAGTATAATACATGGAACCCGCTCGCGAGAGGATGAAGAAATAATCTGGCAGGTTAGCAACCAAAGGGAAGCAGAATCCAGTGCCGGAAGATTTGAGTGTGATGCGCTCTGGGCAGATTACAGCTTTGTTATAAAAGTACAAGCAGAAGGCTACAGCCCCGTAGTTTCGAGAGAGATGCAAATAACAGAAGGAAATGCTGAGCTTGAGTTTTTAATGGAAAAGGGAGCGGATATTCTGGGTGTTGTTTATTTGCCGGACGGCAGTGTTTGTGAGGGGGCAAAGGTTTATATAGTGTCAAAAGGAGAGTATCTTAATTTTTATAACGGAGAAAATTCAGATAAAGCATTTAGTAACAGTTGTCTTAGTGATGAGAGTGGTAAATTTCGTTTTGCGGCTGAGGCTGACGGGTATTTGATTGTTGCGGTGCATGAAAAAGGATTTGCGGAAATTGATAATAAAGAATTTTTGAAAACGGGGAGAGTTGATTTGCAGAAATGGGGCGGAATTGAGGGTGTTGTGTATGACGGAGGTAAGCCGGCAGCGGGACATTATGTGTCCATTGTTACCATGATGGACAATGACAGTTTCCAAAGTTGGTATAGAATTAAAAGTGATGATAAAGGTAAATTTAAAGTTGATAAGGCTATTCCCGGAAAAACTGAAATTAATAAATTGTTAGTTTCAAAAAATGATGAGTGGGAAACAACGGATGGTCAAAAGCTGGAAGTTGAAGTTTTGGCTGGTGAAACTCTGGTTGTAGAGGTTGGCGGTGGCGGAAGGGCTGTGGCTGGGAAGATAGTTGTGCCTGGGTGGATGGGGCTCAATGATTTTGGAGCGTTTTCTTGTAAGGTGGTTAGTAAGATAGCAGATGATAAGCTGGCGGAGATATGGAGCGGGTTAGATTTTGCTGAGCCTGCAGATATGGGGCAGATGAGCAGTGATGAACTGTTGAGCTGGTATAAGAGTACGCAATATGAAATTGAAAGGAAGCTGGAAGAGAAGGGGAAACAGATATTCGGCGATGGGTATGTGGACAGGTTGGCTTTGACAGAAGGTGAAGGTCAGTTTTCGGTTGAGGATATTGCTGCGGGCGATTATAAGCTTGAAATGCGTTTTTATGAGAGAGGCAATCATAATTTTGCGGATTGGAGAAAGCTGCTGTTTAAATCTGAATATGAATTTACGATGCCTGAAATTACCAGTGATAATATTGGTGAGGTTTTGAATCTTGGTGAAGTTGGTTTTGTTCCTGAGATGAATTTAACGTCTGGAGAGTTTGCACCTGAGTTTGAAATCAGAAATATGAGCGGCGAGAAAATCGGGCTGGGGAAGTTTAAAGAGAAGGCTTTGTTTATTTATTACTGGGATCCTCTTGTTGATGAGACAAGTGAGATGAGAGAGAAGGTTGAAAATCTCAAGAGAGTTTATGAGAAATTAGCGGGCGGAGGCAGGTTTGAAATTCTGTGTGTTTATTATAATGATGGGCCTAGAGTTATTGATGAGGTAATGAAAAAATACTGTAAGGAAAACTCTATTAGATGGTGTGTAGGGGTTGGTGATAGTGAATTTTATCGCAGCTATGGGATTTATGATGTTTTGATCGGTTGTGATGGGAGGGTGAAACTGGTTAACCCTGAGAATGTTGAGCTTGAGGCAGCGATAGCTGAGGCGGTAGGGGATTAAACGACTTGCTGTGCTTATAATCTGAATGCCTAGAAATGGGTTGTGTTGGTGTTCCTTATATGGGATGTGAATAAAGGTGTGTCTTTAGTAGATATCATTGGGAAACATAATTAATCGGAGTTTATCATGAACAATAGATGTTATTCATTAGTTTTATGTTTTTGCATAGCGAGTATTGTTGTTGCTGATGTCTCTGAGACGGCGACAGAAATTTTAGAAAATTATAAAAAGGCGATTTCGCAGTTTGATTCAATATCTATGAATATAAGCATGGAATGCGATGTTGATGAAAATAGCCCTAATAAAAGTTTTTGTCCATACAAAAGAGATTTTATTTTTAGAACAGACGGCAACCGTGTTGAAATAGTGGGGGAGAAAACTATTTTTAGCGAAGATGGCAGTGTGGATTTGATTAGAAGTATGGTTATAAAGAATATTATTGACGGTAAGCTTTGTGCTAATGTTATTAATAGTAGTTTAAAATCAAAATCACTCAAAGGTGTTGCGATAAGCGAAAACTGTGACAAAGAACGACAAATTATATTTGATAGCTATGAATATGGCAGCCCATTGTTTTCAAGAGTTTACGGAAATGGTCAGCAAAATATTTATCAGTTGCTAAGTTCATCAGCAAATTTGAAATTGCTTGAAAAAACAGAATTGATTGATGGTGTTACATGTCGTGTCTTAACTGCTGATACCAAATATGGCAAAGTTGCCGCATGGATTGCTCCTGAAAAAAATTACAATGCTTTAAAATGGACCATTAATAAAACACAAGGGGCCTATATTGATGATACGAAGATGACTTCTGGTTCTGTGGTTATGGTATTTGATTCAGTTAAAACTCAAAAGACAGGTAGTGTTGATATCCCTGTTGAAGGGCTTTTAACTCTCACTTATAATGAAAATGATGAAGTTCATTTTATAACAACCAGCTACAAAGTAACCAATGTCCAGTTAAAACCTGACTTCAATTCTTTGCAAGCTTTCAAGATTGATTTTCCTGATAATACAAGAGTTTTTGTTGAGGGTGCCCCTGTCGGAATAAAATATATCTGGAAAGATGGTAAAGTTCAGCCTCAAGATGTTGATATGACACTTGAGAAAATTAACAAATAGATTAGTGAACTCAAAAAATAGATATGTTTGCTTTTTAATGTACTTAGTATAGGGAGCTTATTTTTAGGCATGTGCTTGTTTGGGGCGTTCGTATTTATTTTGTTTTCTGTTTTGTATCGAGGTTTGATATCACTAACGTCCTTACCTGTTCAATAAATGAACAAGTATTTATTTTGTTTTCTATTTTGTACCGTGGTTTGAGAGTAAATTGCGGCTGTTTTGAGCAATTTAGTGACCAATCCGTCAATATTTTCACTTTTTTCAGAACAAGTTCCTTCTTTGTGCTTTGTGGTTTTGTTTTTATATACAAGATTCGGTACAAAGAGGAATAAGGGTAATTTTGCGGATTTTATGTTTTTTTGAAAAAATTGAGTTTTGGATGTGTGGTTTTTAGTATTATTATTGGGGGTTGTTATAGGACGTTATTATTTTTTTTGTTAAAAAGTTGATTTTTAGTACTGGTAATGGGAAATTTTTGTCGATATTGAAAAAAAAGGTTGATTTGTTGTTTCCGGTGGGTTATATTCCTGCCTAAGAAAATGCTCTGTCGCAAGAGGTAGACGTTTGGATTCTATGAATTTTTGGGGTCAGCAGTATCACGGCGTGGTTGACTCAAGCCTCCGACAGGGCCAAATCGGGCCGACGTAAGGTCTCCGTGACAGCTATTGGAATCACTGAAGATTCGGGCAGTCGCTTAGAAAGTTGGAAAAATGTTACTACCCGATGGTGTAATTGGTAACACATGGGCTTTTGGTGCCTACATTCCAGGTTCGAGTCCTGGTCGGGTAGTGTTATATAATTTTGACAGTGAGTTTTGTTGGTTAAGACTCAGGCAGGTAGTGGTTAGATTGGTTCTGGAGTTTTTATTGTTGCCTGGTTTTGCTTTGCAAAGGGCGGTAATGATTGAAACCAGGGCTGAGGTGTCAGAAGAAAGTTTTATTGCAGGACAAAAGGGTTAAGATGTTTCTTGATGATAATTTAAAAGTTTTTTCCGGCAGTGGCAGTCAGGCTCTTACGATCAATGTCTGTAAGTATCTTGATATACCTCTTGGCGCGGCGAAAATAGATAAGTTTCCTGATGGTGAGAAGATAATCAAACTTGACGACGATGTTCGAGGCAGGGATTGTTTTGTTCTAGGTTCAACATGTGCACCAGTAGATGAGAATCTGATGGAGCTTTTGATCTATGTTGATTGTCTTCGCAGAGCCAGTGCCAGGCGCATAACGCTTGTTATACCATATTTCGGTTATGCAAGGCAGGATAGAAAAGACGAGGGCAGGGTACCGATTACAGCTAAGCTTGTTGCTAATATGATTGCGGTTGCTGGTGCGGACAGGGTTATGTCCATAGACCTTCATGCAGCACAGCTTCAGGGTTTTTTCGATATACCAGTTGATCATCTGGCTGGTGAGTTGATACTGAGTCATTATTTTAGAAGCTTGAAAATCGAGAATTTGACGGTTGTATCTCCTGATGTTGGCAATATGAAGACAGCAGCTAAGTATGCAGCGCATCTTGGAGGTGAGCTTGCGATAGTTCATAAGAAACGAGTAAGCGGCAGTGTTGTTGAGCCACAGGAGCTTATCGGTGATGTTAAAGGTCGAAATATCATTATGTGTGATGATATTATTGCGACGGCAGGTACGGTTTGCGGCGCAGCGAAGATGGTGAAATCGCGTGGAGCTGAGAAGATATATGTTGGAGCGACGCATGGAGTTTTTGCAGGGCCTGCGGTTGAAAGGTTAAATGATGCTCCAATCGATAGTGTAATAGTAACCGATACTATACCGCTGAATGCGAATACGGCGAAGTTGAAGAAGGTAAAAGTTTTAAGTGTTGCGTCGATGCTTGGTGAGGCTGTAAAGCGTATTCACCGTAATGAATCGGTAAGCAGCCTTTTTAATAATGGTAAAGTATAAAGTTCCCGGATATAGGAATTTGAGTTAGCAATATAGATATAAGTGAGGATATTATGAAAAAATCTTTGGTTTTGAAAGCTCAAAACAGAGAACAGACTGGTACTAATTTGTCAAGGAAACTTCGTGAGCAGGGCCAGATTCCTGCAATTGTTTGCGGACACAAGAAAGCATCGGTAGCGGTTTCTTTGAACGAACGTGATCTTCTTATTGGGTTGCAACAGGGTGTACGCTTTTTTGATATTGACCTCGAAGGCAAGACTGAAACAGTAATGTTTAAGGACTTGCAGTATGATTGTCTCGGCAAGGATATCATTCATGTTGACCTTATGCGTGTTGATATGACAGAGAGGGTTGAAGTATTAGTTCGGCTCGTATTGAAGGGTGTTGCAGATGGTACCAAAGAAGGCGGAGTTGTCGAAGAGCATGCATCCGAGCTTGAAGTTGAGTGCCAGGTGAATGCAATTCCAGAGTTCCTGACAGTTAACATCAAGGATGTTAAAGTTGGTGACAGCATTCATGCAAGTGATGTTGTACTTCCAGATGGCGTTACTCTTGTAAGTGATCCATCTACTCTTGTTCTTGTATGCAATGTTGTGGCAGAAGCCAAGACCGCAGAGGAAGTTGCAGGTGAGACTCCTGCAGGTCCAGAGGTTATTGGTGAGAAGAAAGATGAAGAAGAAGCATCTGAGTAGTTTTGCATTAAAGGCTGAAATGTTATGGGCGAGGTTAAAATGGTTGTCGGCCTGGGTAATCCGGGGAAGGAATATGACAACACTCGTCATAATGTCGGGTTTGAAGTTGTAGATAAACTTTCACAGAAGCTTGGTATAGAAGTAACGCAGAATAAGTTTGGCGGGGTTTTGGGCCAAGGCGTTTTTGCGGATAAAAAGTTAATATTGCTGAAGCCTGGGTTGTATATGAACCGGAGCGGTCAGGTTGTTGCGACGGCGGCAGGTTTTTATAAGCTTGATCTGGATGATGTTTTGGTAGTCAGTGATGATATGGCTATTGATTGCGGCAGGATACGGATTCGTACGAAAGGTTCGGCAGGCGGTCAGAAAGGTCTAGCTGATGTTATCAACAAGCTAGGCAGCGATGAGGTGACTCGTGTGCGAGTTGGTATTGGTGCCAGTGAGTTTGCAGATTCGGCGGCTTATGTTCTTGGCAGGATAAACAACCAGCAGAGGCCTTTGATTGATGAGGCAATAGAACGTGCATGCAAGGCAGTTTTGTGCTGGGTTGAGCATGGTGGTGCTAAGGCAATGAATGAGTATAACCCTGATGTTTCGGGGCAATGATAAAAAATGAATATAATTTTGTTGGGTTGTTCCGGCAA
Source organism: uncultured Pirellulales bacterium (assembly GCA_964492365.1). Lineage (GTDB taxonomy): Bacteria > Planctomycetota > Phycisphaerae > Sedimentisphaerales > Anaerobacaceae > JAGLTN01. Next base: position 11,981 of record CAZBKA010000005.1, read on the forward strand.
AAGCTTAAAGGCGAATGAGTTTTTAAGCGTTTAATTGACAGGAGGTAATAGTTTGGAAACAGGTAAGAATTTATATGAAGGTATGTTTCTTGTTGATACAGCTTTAGCGACATCGGATTGGGATGGCGTATTAGATATGATCAAGAAGATACTGACCAAATCAGGCGCGGAAATCGTTTCAATTAAGAAATGGGACGAAAGAAAGCTTGCGTATGAGATTAACAAGAAGAGCAGGGGGACTTATATTCTTTGCTACTTCAATGTTGAAGGGCCGAAGGTTTCGGATATTGAAAGAGATATCAGACTTTCCGAAAAGGTAATGCGTGTCCTTATTCTCAGCACAGAGCCAATGAGTCAGGAAGACATTGATAGAGATACACCTCTTGTAGCAGCCGAGAAAAGAGCTGCAGAGGCAGTAGTTGCAGCAGCTGAAGGAGTTAAGCCAGGAGCAGATGCTGAGGATGAAGAGGTTTCTTTTGATGTCCCAGTTGATGCTCTGGACGATGCAGTTGAAGATGAAGATGATATCGAAGATAAAGATTAAAAACGGACTGAAAAGTCGAGGGCAGACATGGCAAATTTTAACAAAATATTGTTGGTAGGTAACCTGACAAGGGATCCTCAATTGTCTTATCTTCCTTCCCAGACCGCGGTTGTTGAGTTTGGTCTTGCAATAAATCGGACATGGACAGGCAAAGATGGTCAGAAGAAAGAAGAAATATGTTTTATTGATTGCCGGGCTTTTGCGGGTCAGGCAGAGACAATCAATAAATATCTTACTAAAGGCAAACCTGTTCTTATTGAAGGTCGTCTGAAATTTGACAGCTGGACAGCTCAGGATGGCAGCAAGCGCAGCAAGCACAGTGTTGTTGTTGAGACGTTCCAGTTTTTAGGTACAGGTCAGAGTCAGGGCGGCGATAAGGGCTATAGCGGCGGTGCTGGTTCAGAATCATCTGTTGGCGATTCGGGTCCAGTAGTAAGTGATGATGATATACCGTTTTAAAGTGGAAACGATATCTTTAAAGTGTTTTGTGACTAAATAATCATAGAAACGATAAGGTCTAAAAGAATAAGACAGAATTATGGGTAGGTAAAAAATGGGAACATTTAAAAAGAAAACAGATAGTAACAGTAACAAAAAAAAGACGAACTTTTTGGCAAGCCGGGAGCAGACACAATGCCGTTTTTGCAGAAGAGGTGTTAGTTACGTTGATTACAAGGACATTGAAGTTCTTGAGAAGCTAGTGACTAATCGCGGCAAGATCTATTCTCGTAAGAGAAGCGGTAATTGTGCAGGTTGTCAGAGGAAGGTTATGAAGGCGATTAAGCGTGCCAGGTACATGTCATTGTTGCCTTTTACGAACTAATCTTTTTGTTTTTTTTACTGGTTTTTTTATTACCAGGAAAGTTTTGGAGATAATAGTATGAAGATTTTGCTTTTAAGCGATGTTGATAATCTTGGTTGGCTCGGCGATATAGTTGATGTCAAGGAAGGCTATGCGAGAAATTATATTTTACCACAGGGTTTCGGGACTATACCCACCGATGCTAATATCAAGGCGATAGCGAAAGAAAAAATTAAACATGCAGAGCAGCGTATTCAGGAGTCTAACCGACTTCGCAAGGCAGCGGATGCAGTTGCTGGCGCAGAGGCAGTAATAGCAGCCAAGTGCAACCAGCAAGGCCATTTGTTTGGCTCAGTTTCTCCTGCAGAGATTGCCAAGAACCTTCGTGAGCAGGGTTTTGAGGTTGCCGATGAGGTTGTTAAGCTTTCTGCTCCGATTAAAGAGGTTGGCACTTATCCGAATGTTGCACTTAAATTCAATGCAGAGATTAAGGTAAAAGTAACAGTAGTAGTAGTTGCTACTGAAGACAGTGACTATACCCCAGCTCAAGCAGAGGAAGTTAAAGCATCGCAGCAGGATGATTCTAAAGAATCTGCAGAGACCGAAGAAGCCTAAGGTTTTTGGTCTTACTAAGTTTGCTATGTTTTCATAGGATATACGGAAGTAAGACTAATAATTTAAGTTTTTTTTGTTGGCTGCAATTTTAAAGCTATGGATATATTTTAGCCAGTTGCAGAGAGAATAAAAGTGAATCAGCCGAAACAGACAGTTAAGAAGCCTAAGATCAGCAAAACAGCGGTTGGCCGGGATGCTGATGGTGGTGGGCTTTTGAATCGTAGCATGCCGGAATCGCTTGCGGCTGAGGCGGCTGTTTTGGGTTCGATGATAGTTGACCCAGAATGCATCGGTCTTGTCGTAGAAAAGATCAGGGCGGAAGCTTTTTACCGTATTGAGCACCAGATAATCTTCGAATCATTGATAAGATTGTATGAGAAGAATAAGGGTGATGGTCTCGATGCGGTTTTGCTTCGTGATGAGCTAGAGAAGCATAAGCAGCTTGAAGAGGTTGGCGGAGTTGATTACATTGGGAGGATAATTGAGTCGGTTCCGTCTTCAGCGAACGTTCTTTATTATACTGACATTATCAAGAACAAGCAGCTTTTGCGTGAGATAATTCAGGCAACTACAGAAATTCTGGAAGATGCTTATGACGCGACGGGCGAGGTTAGCGAAAAGCTCGATATTGCAGAACAGAAGATATTTTCAGTAACCAACAAGAAGATGACAGGTGTTGCGTCTCCATTGAAGGACTTGGTAGTACGGTCCTTCGAGATGATAGAAAAACGTGATGGGACGCTGGTTACAGGTCTTGCGACGGGTTATCATGAGCTTGATGATTTAACGTGCGGTTTGCAGAAGGGCGAGATGATAATAGTAGCCGGCAGACCGAGTATGGGTAAGACGAGTTTTGTATTGAATATTGCGGAAAATGTTGGTGTCAATGATAAGACACCTATCGCGATATTTTCTCTTGAAATGGGTCGATATCAGCTTGCCGAGCGATTTTTGTGCAGCAACAGCAAGGTTGATTCTCAGGCGGTTAGACGCGGTCTTCTTGCTACAGAGCATTATCAGGATTTAATAGCGGCTTGCGGAGTTTTGTCCGAGGCACCTATTTATATCGATGATACAGCAGGTTTGACGCCTTTAGAATTGCGAGCTAAGGCCAGGAGGCTTAAAAGTCAGTACGATATCCAATGTGTAATGGTGGACTATTTGCAGTTAATGAACCTTGGTACAGGCAGGAGTGAATCTCGTCAACAGGAAATAACAACGATATCTCGATATCTTAAGGCCCTTGCCCGTGAACTGGAAATTCCAGTAATAGTTTTAAGTCAGCTTAACCGTGCAGCGGAGAGCAGGGATGATCATAGACCCAGGATGAGTGATTTGCGTGAAAGCGGGAGTATTGAACAGGACGCCGACGTTATTATGTTGCTGCACAGAGATGATTATTATCATCGCGGCGAATCTGAATATGAAAATACAAATATAGCGGAGGTTATTATAGCAAAGCAGCGTAATGGTCCAACCGGTATGGTCAAGCTGACATTTATCGAGAAGCTGACTCGCTTTGAAAACCTAGCTACTCATGTAGAGGATCCATTTTAAGGATGAATGAAATGAAAAGATCATGGAAGATGGTTGTTTTTCTGAGTGTGTTCTTATGCAGTGTGTCCTTGTTCGCTGCTGAGCCAGATGGTAACGATGTTATTGTTGCTTCAGACAGTAATAATGTTATTGCGGCTGGTTCAGATATTAATAAAGTTAAAGCGGTTGATTCAAATAGTAAAGATATTATTGATGTATTAAAAGTTGCTGGCAATGTCAGCGTCAGCAGCAACAAGGTTCTTACCAAGGTAAGGACCCGTGTCGGTGACATAATTGACCAGGACAGATCCAATGAAGACTGCAAAAGGATAGCGGAACTTCCTGGAGTTGAATACAGCTATTATAATACTGCGGTTGTTGAGGGAAGACTTGAGCTTACATATGTTGTTGTTGAGCAGAATATTGCAAGGCAGCTTAATTTTATCGGTAATAACAAACTTAAGGAGAAGGTTTTAAAAAGAAAGCTTGATTTTAAGGTTGGAGATTATGTTGATTCAGTAAAAGTTGAGAAGGGTGCGGATGATCTAACTGAATTTTATCATAAGAAAGGTTATTCTTTTGCTGAGGTAACTTTTGATAAGGATAAGCTTTCCAGCGGCAAAGTAAATTATACAATTATTGAAGGCCCAAGGGCGAGAGTTGTTTCGGTTAAGGTTGTTGGTAATAAGTCGATCAAGACGGGCAAGGTTAAAGGCCCCCTTAAGACCAAGACCAAGAAATTTTTTATTTTCAATAATTATTACGATGACGAAGAGATTTCCGGAGATGTGACCAAGCTTGAAAAGATGTATTCCAGGCGAGGTTTTCTTGATACAAAGATAGAGAAAGAGATTAGTTTTAATGAGACCAAGACGAAAGTTTATGTTGTTTTTAACATTGCAGAAGGTCAGATATATAATCTTGCAAGCTTAAAATTTTCGGGTAATAAATATTTCGATGAAAAGATTCTTCGAGAGGGTTTCAAGCTTGAAGAAGGTGAGATGTACAGCGAATACAAATCGCAGTTTGATGTAAAGAGTGTTCTTGCGCACTATAAGGCAATAGGCTTTGTTGATGCGACTGTCGAAGAGAAGCGAGGATTTTTGCCAGGCAATCGAGTTGATGTTGAATTTGAAGTAACGGAGGGAGAACGTTATAGGCTCGGTCTGGTCGAGGTGAGCGGTAATGAGGACACGCAGGATAAAGTTGTCAGACAGATACTTGATGAATACGATTTTGTACCAGGCAACTGGTATAATGCTGATAAGGCGGCTGGAACCGGGAAGAGTTTTCTTGAGAAAAGAATTCAACAGAGGTCAATGGCGGAGTCTGTAATTATTACACCTGTAGACGGGATCGAGGGTTATAAGAATGCCAAGGTCGATGTTACAGAAAGTCAGACGGGGTCGATTGTTGTTGGAGCCGGTGTTTCGAGTAACAGCGGAGCAATGGGTCAGTTAGTTTATCAGCAAAGGAACTTTGACTCATCAGATAAGCCTGAGAACTGGGGAGAATTTCTTACCGGCAAAGCGTATAAGGGTGCGGGTCAGAATTTGCGAATAGCTTTAGAACCTGGTACCGAGGAGAGCCAATATTCAGTTAGTTTTACTGAGCCTTATTTTCTCGATAAAACAATTAGCCTTGATATGGTTGGTTCAGCCTGGGAAAGGGAGCAAGAATGTTATGATGAGGAGAGAATTAAAGGCTATCTTGGTTTTGAGAAGCGTTATATGAATGACTGGCGAACACATATAGCATTTAGAGCTGAGCAGGTAGATGTTACGAATCTTGACAGCGATGCTCCCAAGGAAGTTTATAAAGATAAGGGCAGAAGTATGCTCGGAGGGGTAAGGTTCGGGGTTGGTAAGGATACCACGGATGATGACTGGAACCCATCCAAGGGGTATATATTTGATGTAAGTTACGAGCAGGTCGGAGGTGATTATACCTTTGGAGTTGTAAGGGGCACTTACCGTCAGTATAAAACTATTTTTGAGGACCTTGATGAACGCAAGACTGTATGGGGTATCAGACTTGAAGCGGATTCAATAGTTGGCGGCGAAGCTCCTGTTTTTGAGAAATTTTATGCAGGCGGTCAGGGCAGTATAAGAGGTTTTGATTATCGCGGAGTAAGTCCGAGAGGTTTGCGTACCAATAATGGAGCAGCTTACGATGGTGCAGATCGTCATGATCCGATAGGAAGCGAGTGGATGGTACTTGCTAATACGGAAGTGACGGTTCCTATTTTTAATGAAAATTTTGCACTTATGCTGTTTGTTGACAGCGGTATGGTTGAGGAGGGCGGTTATCGTGTTGCAGTTGGTACTGGAATTCAGATAATGCTTCCGCAGTGGTTCGGTCCTGTGCCTATGAGATTTGCAATCGCCACACCTGTAATGAAGGATGACGACGATGATACCCAAATATTTAGTTTTTCTGTTGGAAGGCTATTCTAGTAAAAATATTTGTTCCTAAAATAGATATATATGAAAGGTTTGATGTATGAAGGCAAAAAGTATTTTATTTTTTAGTTTATTAGGTTTGGCAGTTTTGTTTGTAAGTTATGGCAGCTGGGCAGAGCCAAGTAATACGACAAGTGATTCAAAATATGGAGTTGTAAGTATCCGGACGATATTCGAGACCAGTCAGAAGAATGTAAAGTATCGTGCAGATGCAGAGGAACAGCAGAACAAAATGATTGCAGACCTTGAGAAGCTTTCTAAAGAGGCAGAAGCAGATGAGGCTGGTTTGAAGACTCTGGTTGCCGGCAGCAGTGATTATATTGCACTTAGCAAATCGATTTTCGAGAAGCAGGCAAAGGTTGATGCGCTGAAGGAGTTCTATAAGCAGAGTATGACCATGCAGGATAAGCAGTGGACGGAGAAAATTTATGAAGATATTCTTCGTATCACAGGTGAAGTTGCCAAGCAGCGTGGTTTGATTCTAGTTTTAGCAAAAGATGAAGTTGAATTTCCATCGCCAAGTGCGAATGAATTGATGCTTGCTATTCGTACGAATAAGCTTCTTTACAGCGGTGGTTGTGTTGATATTACAAACGATGTTATGACCGCATTTGATGCGGAGAAGTAATAATTATCAGGATATCAGGATTTTATTTGTATGGAATTGACGGCTGGTGAATTAGCGAAAAAAATAGGCGCTAAAATATTTGGTGACGAGTCTGTTGTTATAAGTTCTGTCGGGACGGTAGATGCTGCCGGCGCGGAGCAGATAACATTTGTCACCGATGAGAAGCATTTGCCTAAGGTTCGTAACAGTAATGCCGGTGCAGTGATGGTTTCTTCGCAGGTTGAAGGATTGGATAAACCCCAGCTTGTGGTTGATAATATTAATAAGTCATTGATCGAAGTTTTGGGCATTTTTTCGCCGAAACTGGAAAGTTTTAAACCTTCTATAAGTCCAAGTGCTGAAATTGCGGATAGTGCTAAGATTGGTTGTGAAGTTTATATTGGGCCTGGTGTTGTTATTGCTGGTAATGTTGAAATCGGCGATAATGCGGTTCTTAAAGCTGGGTGTAAAATTGGTGAAAAAACCAGGATTGGCAAGAACAGTATAATAGACTATAATGTTGTTGTGTATCACGGCTGTGTTATAGGCAATAATGTTATAATCCAGGCCAATAGCACGATTGGAGCGACTGGTTTTGGTTATTATTTTATCGATGGTGCACACAGACTGATACCTCATAACGGCGGTGTTGTTATTGAGGATTTTGTTGAGATCGGTTGTAATAGTTGTGTTGACAGAGCTAAGTTTGGTAATACGGTTGTTGGTGCTGGTACTAAGATCGATAATCTTGTTCAGATTGCTCATAATGTTATAGTGGGTAGATGTTGTTTGATAATGTCTCAGGTTGGGATAGCAGGGAGCACTAAGCTTGGTGACGGCGTTGTTTTGGCAGGGCAGGTCGGCGTTAAGGATAATGTCGAGATTGGCTCTGGTGTTGTTGCAGGTGCTCAGGCTGGTATTGCTACTAATATTGAGGCAGGTATGAAGGTTCTTGGTGCTCCTGCTGATGATGCGAAAAAATTTATGCAGCAAGTAATGGCAGTTAAGAAATTGCCTGAAATGGTTAAGCAGTTGAAAAAGTTAAGTAAGAAGGTTGACAGTCTTGAAGCTTCAAAAGACGATAAGCTCGGAAGTTAAAATATCAGGCAGAGGCCTGTTCAGCGGCAAAGATGCACGATTGGTTTTTCGTCCTGCGGATGTTGACCATGGTGTTGTGTTTGTTCGTACAGACCTTACGGAACCTGTTCGTATTGAGGCCTTGGTTGGTAATGTTTCCCAGGTGCCCAGGCGTACGGCTTTAGCTAAGGGGCCTGTCAGCGTTGAGACGACGGAGCATTGTCTTGCGGCTGTGAGTGCCTTGGGAATCGACAACCTTATAATTGAAGTTGACGGGGTGGAGCTGCCTTGTAATGATTGCAGCAGTATAGACTATTACAGGGCATTGACCAAAGCAGGAGTTGTTGAACAGCAGGGGGCCAAAAAAGAATTTATAATTCGTGACCCAATAACGGTATCTTCGGGCGATTCTTATGTTTATGCTTTGCCTTGTGATGACGATGTTTTGAATATTACATTTGACCTGGATTATGGCGGACACACAGGAATAGGCAGACAGATATTCAGCTGCAGGGTTGTGCCGGAGAGTTTTGAGAATAATCTTATGTCGGCTCGTACGTTTTTGCTTGAGGCGGAAGCGAAGCAATTTCAGGCCAAGGGGCTGGGGACTCATTTGAGTCCGAAGGATATTCTGGTTATCAGTTCAGATGGACCAATAAAGAACAGCTATCGTTATGAGAATGAATGCGTAAGGCATAAGATCCTTGATCTTATCGGTGATTTGGCGTTGTCTGGCAGGAATATTTCCGGCAGGGTTGTAGCATATAAGAGTGGTCATTCATTGAATCAGCAACTTGCATCGAAGATATTCGAAGCGGCGAAAAGTCAGGACAGGTTTGACAAGTTCGGTACAGATGCGATTCTGGATATTCGCCGAATACAGAAAATATTGCCACACAGATATCCATTTCTGCTTGTTGACAGGGTTACTGAGATAGAAGGTGACAGGAAGATTAAAGGCATAAAAAATGTTAGTTTTAATGAGCAGTTTTTTCAGGGTCATTTTCCTGGTACACCGATTATGCCTGGCGTTTTGATAGTTGAGGCAATGGCACAGATTTCGGGATTGCTTTTTGCACAGAGGCTGGAGAATACTGGTAAGCTTGCGGTTTTGCTAAGTATGGATAATGTAAAATTGCGTAAAGCTGTGACGCCTGGTGACCAGTTGATCCTTACGTCTGAGGCGACTAAACTGCGTAAGAGAACTGCGCAGTGTCAGTGTCAGGCGATGGTTAGCGGTGTTATTGCAGCTGAGGCGCAAATAAAGTTTATGCTTTTGGATGATGATAAATTGTAAACCATTAAGTGTGGTAAATGCTCACTGATGAGCGCGGAAATTTAGATTAAGATTAGTGTTTTTTTTTACTTTGTTTGGAGGTTTTTGATAAATAAAATGAGTCAGATACACAGCAGTGCAGTTATTGGTGCGGGTGCTAAATTAGCAGAAGATGTTAATATTGGTCCCAATTGTGTAATTGGCAGCGGCGTTGAAATTGGCAGCGGCTGTATTTTTGAACCTAATGTTGTAGTTGGTAAAAATGTTAAGATTGGAAAGAACAATCACTTTTTCTCCAATTGCAGTATAGGCGGCTGGCCTCAGATACTAGGTATGAAAGATGAGAGTAAGATTGGCAAACTTGAGATCGGTGACGGCAATGTCATTCGTGAGCAGGTTACTATACATCCGAGTATGCACAAAGACGGCTTAACTAAGGTTGGCAGTAATAACCTTCTTATGATCGGTGTTCATATTGGTCATGACTGTGTTCTTGAGGATATGATAGTTATGAGCAATTATGTTCAGATAAGCGGTCACTGTCATATTGGTAAGGGTGTTTGGCTTAGCGGTATGGTTTTGCTTCATCAGTTTATTACTATGGGGAACTGGTGTTATGCTGCAGGTATGACAGGCGTTAATCATGATATTCCGCCTTTTGTTATAGTAAGCGGTCACTATCCGCCAAGAGTTCGCGGAGTTAATAAGCGAGGGCTTTCCCGTGCCGGCCTTGACGAGCAGGCGCAGAAAAATGTTATGCGTGCCTATAAGGCTCTTTATCGTACCGGAGGCAGTTTGCTGGCAAATGCGACCGCATTGGCTAAGGAAGACTGGATCGATGATAATGTCAGGAGTATGCTCGATGTTATTTTCAACAGTACTAAGCACAGGTACGGCAGATATCTTGAAACGTTCCGAGATTAATTTTAACCAAGCGTCAGCTGGCGATCTGATGTTGCCGCGGGCGGTGGAGATATAATTTAATGAATAAATTACGGACAGCAGTTGTCGGTGCCGGCAAGATGGGTACCATTCATGCGAAGGTTTATGACAGCCTGGACAGTTGTGAGTTGGTTGCGATTGTTGACAAAGACCTTCAAAGTGCAGAGAAGCTTGCCAAAAAATATAAATGTCAGGCATATAGTGATTGTAAAGATCTGATTGGCAAGGTTGATGCGGTTACGATATCTGCGCCGACGATATATCATAGTGAGATCGCTGAATTTCTTATAAAAAATAAGATAGCTGTGATGATCGAGAAGCCTTTAGCAGCATCGGTTGAGCAGGGCAGAAGGATAGTCGAACTTTCCAAGCAATATGATGTTGTTGTTGCGGTTGGACATTCGGAAAGATGTAATCCTGTAGTGCAGGCGATGAAGAGGCTGGATATTGAACCTAAGTTTATTGAGGCCAACAGGATTAGTCCTTATCCATTCAGGTCGATGGATGTTGGTGTTGTTCTTGATGTTATGATCCATGATATCGATATAATTTTATCTCTTGCTAATAGTAAGATCAAAAAAGTTGAGGCTATAGGCGTCAATGTAATTGAGGAGCAGGAAGATATTTGTAATGCGAGAATCGTTTTTGAGAACGGCTGTATAGCTAATATTACAGCTTCGAGGCTGGCACTTAAGACTGAGAGAAAAGTTCGTGTTTTCAGCAAGCAGGCATATCTGAGTCTGGACTATTATAAGAAGTATGGAATTATTATAAAAGCAGGCGAGAATGTTAATGTTGTTGAGTGGATACGAGAGAAGAAGAGGGAAAAGAATTTTAATTTCATGTCTGTTAACTGGCCTGAGCTTTTGCATATCGAGGAGCTTGAGATAGATGACCGAGAACCTTTGCGTGTTGAACAGGAGTCATTTTTGAAGGCTGTTGCAGATCGTTCTTCAAGGCCTGAGGTTAGTGTTGAGGATGGTTTGGCTGCTATGGAGTGTGCAGAGATGATATTGAAGTCACTTAAAGAGCATAGCTGGGATTAATAAATTTTGGAAATTGATTTTAGGGGAACAGATTTATGATTCGTAAAATTAGTTTGTTGTTTATGTTAGTTGTGTTTATGGCAGGTGGGGTGGTTTTGGCAGAAGACAGTAATACACCTAAGGAAGAAAAAAAGGCAGAGATTAAGATAGTTAAGGTGAAAATTGAGACGAATATGGGTGATATTGTTCTTGAACTTGATGCAGAGAAGGCACCATTGACTGTTGAAAATTTTCTGCGTTATGTTAATGAGAAATTTTATGACGGGGTTATCTTTCATCGTGTTATAAATAATTTTATGATTCAAGGCGGTGGTTTTTCTGCTGATATGAAACGCAAAGATACTCATGGGGCCATAAAGAACGAATCATCTAATGGACTGAAAAATGATGTTGGTACGATAGCGATGGCCAGGACCAATGATCCGAACAGTGCGACGTCCCAGTTTTTTATTAATCACAAAAATAATGATTTTCTTAATTATGTTAAGGGCGTGAACCCCGGTTATGCGGTATTCGGCAAGGTTACAGAAGGAATGGATGTTGTCAATAAGATCGCAGCTGTTAAGACTGGAAAGTGGAAAGGCATAATGCCAGATGTTCCCGTAGAGCCTGTAATAATAAAGACAATGACAGTTGTTGAAGAAAAATAGGTTGTTTTAGAAAGATATAATTTTATGACAGCAAAGAAAGTAGAATTAAAAACTAATTTAGGTGATATTATTATTGAGGTTGATGATAAAAAGGCGCCTGTTACCGCTAAGAACTTTATTAGTTATGTTGAAGATAAGTTTTTTGACGGCGTTGTTTTTCACCGTGTTATACCGGATTTTATGATTCAGGGCGGGGGATTCAATGTTGATATGAAAGAGAAAAAAACCAAGGCTCCTATCGTTAATGAGGGAGGCAATGGTCTTAAGAATTCTCGCGGTACCCTGGCGATGGCCAGGACCAATGATCCTGATAGTGCTACCGCTCAGTTTTTTATTAACCTGAAAGATAATAGTTTTTTGAATGCGGCACCGGGTAATCCAGGCTATGCTGTATTCGGCAAGGTTGTTGAAGGGATGGATACGGTTGATTCAATTGCTGAGGTTGAGACTGGCAGTCATGGATATCATGACGATGTTCCAGTAGAGCCTGTTGTTATTGAGAGTGCGAGGGTTATCAGTAAATAAATTACGGCTGATAAATAGTAATAAAAAAAAAGGGCTGTCATCATATCCGTCAGCCCTTTTTTTATTCAGATATCTGAAACGTTAATGGAAATTTCTTCCAGTCTGCATAAAGGTTTTCATATTTTCAAGAGGAGTTCCAGGGGGCAGGTCGCAACCTGTGCTTAGAACGAAGTTAGGATAAGGCCTCATTTTTTCGAGCAGGTCCGTTGTTACCTGTCTGACTAAATCTGTGGAGCCTTCTTTCATAACTGCGGTTGGGTTTATGTTACCTATGAGAGTTATATCATTGGGGATTATCTGTGCAGCTTTTACCATATCGACGCCTGTTTGTGGAGAGTCAATGCTAAGGGCACCGACGCCGGCTTCTGCCATTGGCTTGAGCAGATGCATAGTGTTTCCGCAAACGTGGTAGATGGAATCGACCTTGGAATATTTATAGCTTTCGATAATCTGCTTTACATATTTTGTGCTGAATTGTCTGAACTGATCGGGGCCCAGGATTGCGCCGGTTGGTTCGAGAATGCAGATTACATTTGCACCTGCGTTTATTAAAGCGTTTGCATATTCCTGTATCAGAGAGGTTGAAAAATCACAGAGTGCCTCGAGTCTATGAGGATCCAAAATCGAGTCCATTGCAACGCGTTGTGCGGATTCAAGCAGACCTGAAAGTGTTATTGGCCCGATTATGTATGCTCCGGTAAGGACGTTTTTTGGCAGCCCCAGTGACATCATTTCAATTGTTTTTATGTATGACTGAATTCGTGCATCCTGTAAGATGTTTATTCGACGGAAAGCTTTTAAATCGTCGAGTGATTCTACGGGGTGATATTCAACGGAACTTGATTCGTGTATCGGGAAGCGAACTGGCAGACCGAGGGCGTTTGCCTCGACAGACAGGTCCATGATCATAAAAGCCAGGTCCGGTTGCAGTTGATTAACTAATTCTTCAACGCAATTATAGTGAACGCGATGATTTTGTTGTGCAACTTTTAACGAAATATTCAGTAAATCACAACCAGGAAAACCAACCAGTGGTGCTACGAGCCTTTTTTTGTTTGCGTAGGCAGTTTTTGCCAATTTTGTTATACTAATTTTTGTTGCTAATTTTGCCGCCATTATTTTTTTATTACCCTTTTCAATATCAAATACGATAACTTGCTACAGTGTAATTATATTATAAATGGGTAAGGCGTTGCCATAAGGATTGGATTTTATATTATAAATATTCTGCTATTTTACGAGTTTTGGTCGATTAATGGGCTGTTTTTAGTTTGGTAACGGTCTCGTGAGCAATCCGTGTTGGTTGAGGTAATCGGTATTTTGTAGTTGATTGGAGGGTTATTTTAATAGCGTCATCCAGGTTGCATTTGTGGCCTACGGATATAAATAGCGGTTTTATGTTTTTTTTGGTTCTCAGGACAGAGCCTATGATCTGATCCTTATCGAATAGTGGAGTGAAGGTACCTTTTTCAGCGGAGGGGTATTCAAAAGATCCTATTAATCTGCTTTTTGCGCAACCTATTGTTGGTTTGTCAAAGAACAGACCGAGATGTGAGGCGATCCCCAATCTTCTTGGGTGTGCGATGCCTTGACCATCAACCATGAAAATATCTGGTGTAATATTTAGTTTTTCAACAGCTTTTATGCATGCTGGAGCTTCTCTGAATGAAAGCAGACCCGGAACATAGGGCATGGTTACCTCTTCAATTGCGAAAGTTGTTTCAATGATTTTTAAATCGGGGAAACTTAATACAACGACGACGGCGATTATTTTTGAACCTTTATCAGTGAATGCGCAATCGATGCCTGCGATGAGTTTTATTTCAGTGGTTATCCGGGTAATTTCAATTTGTGAGGCTAACTTACTTTGAAGTGCTTTTGCCTGGGGCAAAGAAAGATTCCAATTGTGCAGATGATTAACTTTCATTTTATTTTAACGGCCTAGAGAAATTGTTTTTTTTAAAAAAGGTTGATATTTTATCAATATAGCTATAGTAGTATTATGTGTCTATAGTTATCAGAGGTGCAGGAAAAAGTTTTGCATTTGTACTTCTGAGGGATATACTTGTGAGGAAATGGATTTTTGAGGATAATTATGACAGGAAGAAATCCAAGGGTAGTTGTTGTAGGCGGCAGTTATATTGACATGGCAATAAAATGTGACCGTGTTCCGCTGCATGGGGAGTCGTTGGTTGGATCCGCACTTTCTTATTCTGTTTCAGGACCTGGGCCAGTTCAGGCGGTTCAGGCGGCACTTTGCGGATGTGAGGTTTATCTGATAGGTAAGATCGGCAACGACAGTTTTGCGGAAATGTTGAAGAGCAATCTCGAGGAATATGGGATTAATATTGATTATCTGAACACCGTATCTGCAAAAAATACGGGTTGTGTCGTGACAATGGTGGATGCTGATGGCGATAATACGATATTGACATATTTCGGAGCTAACAGTTCTTTAACGGCATCTGATATCAGAGATGCTGACAAAGTAATCTCAGAAGCAGATATATGTTTGATACATGGTCAATTGCCTGACGAGGCGGTACGGGAGGCATTGCTTTGTGCTTCATCACATGGTATTAAGGTAATTCTTGACCCTGCGCGTCCTTTTGAGCATGTTAACAAAGTGGACCGGCAACTGCCTGCTGAATATTTTTCAGCGGATATTGTGATACCAAATCTTCTTGAAGCGGCGGATATTACAGAAAGTGTCGATGCTAATATAAGGGTTGCAAAGTTAATTGGTTCGGATCTTATCGCAAGGGGGGTTAATATCGCGATAATTACGATGGGCGGAAAAGGGTGTATGATTGTCGACAGGAACAATAACTGTCATGTTAAGGCATTTGATGTTGATCTTGTGGATAAGAGTGGTGCTGGTGATGCTTTTGCTGGGGCCTTGGCGGCATTTTGTGCGGTAGATAGTGACATTGTCAGCGGAGTAAAGTTTGCATCGGCAGCAGGGGCGTTGACCTGTACTAAAATCGGCAGTGTTGAAGCATTACCAAGTAAGACAGAAATAATAGAATTGCTTCAACGTCAGGATTTCGGAACGGTACAATAGTATATGATTTTCGTACGGCGGTGAAATCAGACTGATAAATCTGAAACTGTTTACGAGACTTTCATCATTGCAACACCTTCTGGGCTGCCGACGACAACGACGCTGTCATATGCTTGCAGAACATCTGATGCTCGCGGAGATGTGAGTTGCTCCAGACCTCTTCGGATACCTATGACCATCACCCCATAGCGGTTTCTGAAATCAATTTCTGCAATATTTTTTCCGACCCATGGAGATTCTGGAGAGACAGTTATTTCATCGGCATTGAGAGCGTTGGTCTGCTCCTGAGGCGCCCCCAGTTCACGCTGACGAAAATGTTCGACAGCCAGAGTTGCCTGTTCGGGAGTACAGAGCAGTACAATCCGGTCGCCCGGGTATAATTGGAAATCATAGCTTGGGTTAAAATGTACTTTTCCTGCGCGACTGATTGCTAGTACAGATACTCCAAGTTTTCTTCGGAGGTCCAGTTCCTGTAAGTTTTTGCCAGCGAGTACCGAACCTGGGAGTAATGAAATTTCTTTGAGAGTTACAGGCCAATCCCTAAGCCCCGGAAGTGCCTGGATAGCACCGGTGACTTCTTCGGCGGCCTGTTCAGCGGCGTCCTTGAACGGCTGTAGAACGAGATTGGCACCGAGTCGATAATATTCCTCAGTATACGTTGAATCGCCTGCGGTCATAGCAATGCGACCAGTGAAGTTTTTTTCTCTTAAGAGATTTAACAGTGATAAACTTAGAGCACGATTGCGGACAGTACAGAGCACCCATCGTGCCCTTTCAAGTGGAAGCTGGCTAATCATTTCCGGGTCGGCGAAATCGCCATACGAAACCGGCAAACCCATACTTCGACCACGTTCAAGAGCGTGCGGGTCAAAGTCAACTGCTACAAGATGCCAGTTGTGTTGTTTCAGGTGTGAGGCAATTGCTAAACCATAGTTGCCCAGTCCCAGTACAACGATTAAGTAGTCATCCGATGTTATGGATTTTATGCCTTCATTTGACTCACGATGTGGGTTTTTATGCTCGAAGATTCCGAGTATGCGAGACAGACAGTTGTAAAGCAGACTTGAATACAGAATCGAATATGTTGATGCGAAGATTGTAATCAAGGCGACGAGTGTAATGAGATTTATTGCGGATGCGTCAATGTGTCCCAGACTCAACCCCAGTGCAGCAAGTATCAGTGAAAACTCGCTGATCTGTGCTATGGCCAAGCCTGACATGAACCCAGTACGTTTTCGATATCCCATTACTCCCATTATAGGCATGACGATCAAAGGCTTGCCAATTAATATGAAAGCGGAGAAAACAAATGCCCTGCCTAGTTCTGCTCCAAGATCTGATATATCCAATTGTGCACCCAAATTGATAAAGAAAAAAAGCAACAGAAAATCTCTCAGGACGACTAGTTTTGCACCTATGGCGTCCCGCTGTTCAGTGGATGCGAGTGATACACCAGCCAGGAAAGCTCCGACTTCCTTGTTGAAACCAAGCAGTTCGGCTGTCGAAGCCAGTAAGATGGCCCAGGTGATCGCGAACAGTACGAGCAGTTCCTGTGATTTGGAGATATATTTCAATGTCCAGGGCAATCCCCATCGCATCAGAACGATGATTGTGGCTAGCATCAGCAGTCCGTTTCCGACAATTTGCAGGGAGCCTGCGAGGAGTCCTTGTTCCTGATGACTTCCTCCGAATGCGGCCAGTCCGATCAGTGCTAGAATTGCTACGAGGTCCTGTACGATAAGAATTCCTACGGCGATTCGGCCATGGAGAGAATCTATTTCATTTTTATCCGAGAGGAGTTTGACGACAATGATTGTGCTGGAAAACGTTATTGCTACGGCGACGTATATAGATGTAGTTGTGGTCATCCCGAAAGCGATGGCTATTGCGAAACCAATCATGAAGGTTAAAATGACCTGACCGAGACCGGTTGCGAGGGCTACCGGTCCGACGGTTCGAATCATACCGACATCAAGACGCAGACCTACAACAAAGAGCAATAATGAAATTCCGATGCTTGCCAATAGCTCAATATCGTTGGCATCCTTTATCATCCCCAAGGCTGAGGGACCAACGATGATGCCGGTAAACAAGAATGAGATGATGAGAGGTTGTCGCAGTTTTAATCCGGCAGCACCAATTACTGCACCGACTGCCAGCACTGCTGCAACTTCAGCAAAGGGCGTCCATTCCATCTATATTCCTTATAACTTTTTCCCACTTGCAATAGAAATGGGATTTCTTATGTCAAATTTTATGTTTTTGCTCAGCTACTCTGCTGAGTCTACAGCGGAATATGGTATCACGTTTTTCGCGGAAAATCAAAACTATCAAATTTTATTTTAAAAATATTTCTGCACCATTGCTTTTACAGTTTTTGTGTATGGTGATTTTTATTCATTTACAATTGCGTTTGCTTTTAGTTTTTGCAGAAGCTCTTTTCTTGTTTTTACCCTTAGCATGGCATTTTTATATCTTTTTTTTTCTTCTTCGGTTTCTGGTATCAGTTTTGGTGCTGGGAAGGGTTTATTATTTTCATCGAGACCTACGAAAGTCAGATGAGCAGTGGTTGCAACATCTTGCTGGGCAGTGGCTGGATTTTCTTTTATTACTTTAACACCTACTTCCATGGAGGTTCTACCGACGTAGTTTACAGCTGCTTTTAGGATGGCATGGTCTCCGATGTTTATAGGCTTTCTGAAATTTATCGAATCTATGCTGGCGGTGACTACGGGTTTTCCACAATGTTTTTGTGCGGCCATCGATGCGATCATATCAATCCAGCTAACGATTACACCGCCGAAAACAGTTCCTGCCGGGTTTGCCTGGTGGGGCATTACGAGGTACCTTGTTTCGACAGCACTTTGAGTTGGTGTTTTTGAATTTTCCATATTTTCCCAGAGTTAGATTTTAATATTTTTTAAAAGCTCTTTTGTATCTTTGTCATTTCGGTACTGCGTATGTATTCTAACAGATTTTGTCGGGCATACGATACTTTTTTCAAATATCAATATGTTTGCCAAATTGGCAGAAATTAGGCTGTATTTTTGGCAAGTTCTGCTAAATAAACAGGTTTTTCGACGAAAAAGGCGATTTGTTTTTCTGGCACGGGATTTGTAGAATTATATTAGAGCAAGAGTTAAAAAAGTAATGTGTTTTTTTAAAAAAAGGAGGCTTAAAATGACAATGCTTACATTACGAAAAAAAGATAGTGGGCTGAGTAAACTTCACAATGAGATTGATGATCTTTTCAGCAGTTTCTTCGGTGGGTTTGAATCGGCAGCAGCTAACAGTTACCTGAGACCTGCGGTTGATATTCAAGATAATGAAAAAGAATTTGTATTGACCGCGGAAGTGCCCGGGTGCAAGCCTGAGGATGTTGATATGTCGATACAGGGCGACACGTTGACGATTACCGGTGAGAAGAAACAATCGACAGAGACGAATGAAAAAGGTTATCACCATATGGAGCGAATTTATGGTTCGTTCAGGCGTGACTTTACGCTGCCTGGAAATATAGACCAGAGTAAGATCAAAGCATCCTGCAAGAACGGATTGCTTACGGTTACTATTCCCAAGGCGGAAGAAGAAAAACCTACGAAGATTCAGGTTAAATCTGAAGATTAATGGTAGTAAGTAATTTAATAAAAAGCCGAGGCAGGTTATGGTGTTGCCTCGGCTTTTTGTTTGGGTTTAATTTTATTTAATCACATTCCTGGCTCCAAATCTATCCAGAATGTGAAATTGTTTGAAATGTATGTTGGTGACCACGCGCCATAGTTGTATCTTGGATCGCGGTAGTCCTTGTCCTGGATTTTTATTTGTGTGTTCAATATGCAGAACCTGTCATTTTTTCCTTGAGGTCTTTCGGCTGCGATCAGTTCGATTTTATTTAGTCGGCGAAGTTTTTCTGCGGGGATATCAAAAATTATTTTCTCGGTGTCTTTTACAGGGACGCCGAAGTCGTCATCGCCTTTTAGTTTAGTTGGTGCGATGTTCGCAAATTTTTCGTCGTTGAGTTTTACTTCAACATTGACATCGACGCCGCCAATTTCCAGTTCAAGTGCTGCTTTTTCTTTTAATTCCATTGCTGGATTGTTTTTTGTTAAGGTTAAGTAATTCTGCAGGTATTTCCAAGTATTTTTGTCATCACTTATTTCAACTTCGAGAGGGCGGAAGCCTCCTTCGGCGTCAGTAAGTTTTAATTTTGTTTTGAACCTGCAGCAAACAGGACCAGATTCGAAAGCGACCTGTTCTTTTCTGTCGCCGAGTTTTACGGTAAGTTTTTTTATTTCATTGTTCGGGTCATAAAATTCACCCTCAATCAATTGACCAGGTTCGATGATATTTTCAAATCTAGGTTTGGTAACATTGATAGCGTGGGGGTTGGATATTTCTCTGTAGAAGGAGTCGATTCCATCTTTATCTACGTTGACAATACGATAGCCTGTTTTTCTGTCGTTGACATCAGAACCGAAAAGATAACCAAGTGATCCGGAGCTTACCTTAGGTATTCCTGCCCATTGACCTTGACGTACGACGTGGTCGTGGCCATGAAAAATTTGAGTGATGTTATAATTTTTGACAACTTGTTCAAGTTTTGGATGTCCTTGCGGGTAATGCAGGAACAGGAAAATTTTTGTTCCTGGTTTTACAAGTTTGAGGTCCTTTTCGAGCCAATTGACAGCGGTTTCGGGGACACCCCAATCCCAATTGTTGTTTTCAAATTTATTAAAGTCTATGCCGACAAAGTGGATATCTGCGTAATTGAAAGAGAATCTTAGCGGTCCTATGAAGTTTGTGAATAAACCGTAGCCCTGAAGAGGATTGCCTGGAGCCCAGACTGTTTGTGTTCTCATGCCTGCGAGGTCATGGTTACCAGGTACGGCGAAACATGGTACTGACATTTTTGATAATTGATCAACCATTGCATCACAATCTTTTTTTGCTTCTTTATATGTTTGGCTGTCCATTAGCCTCATAACATCGCCTGTATTGAAGATGAATTTGACTTTATCTTTTAGCTGGTCGATATCATTTCTGAAATTTGTGAATTGTTGCTGATTGTCGGCGGGCAGGTGGCTGTCGGTGCAGTGAATGAAAGTAAAGGGCAAATTCTGTTCGTCGTCGATGAGGGCGAAGTCGAGGTTTTCTTGCGGCTTTATTTCATTTATTTTTTTGAACCACGAACCTATAGTTTTTTTACATGAAGGAACGCAAATTGAAATAATCGGCATGCCTCCTGCTGCAAGAGTGGGGTCCTGTGTGACGTCTATAGAGTAATTTCCGACAGCGTCAGTTGTAACGATGTTTACGCCATCGGTTATGGGTATTCCGCTAAGAGGATTGCCGGTAGATTGCATAAAGACTTTGCCTTTTACAGTTATGGGCAAGGTGTACTGGTATTTTTTTATTTCCTGACGGGTGAGGTCCGGGTTTAGTATTAATTCTTTGCTGACAGCTTTTCGATAGCCTGTTACGGTAAGGCTGTCGTCTTTGTGGAGTTCTACGATTGCGTAAGCGTTGTTTTCTTCACCGGAGCCTTCAATCATTGCTTTTAGAGTATAGTAGTGAATGTTATTTATAAGGCTGTATTGTCCCTCGTGGTGGTGCCCATTGAAAACAGCCAGAACATTTCCAGCGTCTTCGAGTACCTGACGGACTTGCGGCGAGTTGTCAACATAGACATCGCCTTGACCGTCGAGAAGCTGATGGATGAATATAATCGCTGGGCCTTTTGCCTGTTGCAGGTCCTGTTTTAACCAGTCGAGCTGGCCCTGGGGGATATTGGGGCTTGTCCAGTTGAAATTACCGGCGGAATATTCGGTGCCTTCTTTGTGGTAATTAGCGTCAAGAACCACGAAGTGTACGCCGTTTTTGTCGAATGAATAATAACTCAAACCATCCTGGATATCTGAGTTTTTAATGTTTGAGAGGAACTGTTGTTTTGTTATGCAGTCTACGTCGTGATTGCCAAGTACGTGATATCGAGGGCCCTGGAATTTCTGGAAAATATTTTCGATAGTTTTTATATATTCAATAGTTTGAGGCTGGTTGCCTTGCGGTGCAGCGTCTTTGAAGTCGCCAAGCTCGATGAGGAAATCTACTTTTTCTTTGTTCATCAGCTCAACGCATTCAGTCATTTTGTCGAGGGACTGTTTGAAAAATCTTGAGCTGTTCTGGGGGGTATCACAGTCGCTATAGTGAGGGTCTGTTACGATCCCAAATCTTATTACGTTATTATTTTCGTCAGCCAGGGCTGATAGTTGAGCGAAGGATAATCCTGCTATTCCGAGGGCTGATGCTTTGAGAAAATCTCTTCGTGTTATAATCCAGTTATCATTTGCCATCGTAATCCTTTCATATTTGAAAAGTGATAAAGGTGTCAGTCATTATTCTAAAAACCCTACGAGTTACAGAGCTATTACCGCTTTTGTATTCAGTTTGTTCGCACAATGGTTTTTAAAAATATTAAGGATGCCTCTAAAAATTCATTTTGTCGATCAAAAGCAATTATTAGAGGTATCCTTTATTTATTATGAAGCTGACTTAATAAACGAATCGATCTGTTTTTTACCAG
This sequence comes from uncultured Pirellulales bacterium, assembly GCA_964492365.1. GTDB lineage: Bacteria > Planctomycetota > Phycisphaerae > Sedimentisphaerales > Anaerobacaceae > JAGLTN01. The sequence continues at coordinate 33,707 of CAZBKA010000005.1, forward strand.
TTAAAACGGTAAATTCAATTTCATACGTCCTGCTTTTTCCAGGGGCCAGGTATATTAATTCCTTTTGTTTCTTTGCTGCGTTTTGTCCTATTGGGCCATTGGTTCCTGGTTCAAGAGCTGTTATATAATCCCCTTTTTTCCAAAGCTGCCAGTTTGTTAATACGGGCAGTTGTGCTTTTTTGTATTTCATAGCAATTCCAAGACCGAGTTTTTTATTGCAGATACCTGCGAGGCAGCAGCCATTGCGGTCAGTTTTTAAATCAACCAAAGCACAGCCTTGGAATCCTTTTTCATTATCATTTCTTGGTTTTGCGCATTTTTTGAAATTATTTTTGCTGTTGAAAACTTCGTGGTGCATTTCGCCTGACATGGGCTGATATTTTCCATTTAAGATAATGTCCACACCTGGTGCAACGAGAGGCCAACCGAAATTGCAATGATAAAGAATCATGTGCGGTGCAGGTGAGGATGATAAGTTAGTGACAACGTCTTTTATTTTTATAGACGGCTGACCGACTGTGGAGGATATTGTTCTTCGAAGCTGGAGATTTGTGCCAAGTGCATCGGCTTGTTTTGTTATTGCGGTAATACTCATTTCATTTTTACCGGCGATGATATCCGGTTGAATAATAGATTCTACTATTGCTGGTACATTACTTATTTTTCCGTGGAGTCCTCGCTCCGTATCACCATCTTTTTCTGATCCCCCGATATGTGTCAACCCACAGGTAGTGACGAGTCCACCGGCCCATCTTGTCAGCCAACCATTGCCATTTTCTTCACCAGTTCCTGGTTTTGTAATTCCAGCTTCGCTTAACCAAGTCAAACTATGCTGATTAAAAAAGGCATCAACGATATCCAGAGCACGATCAAGTACAACTTTGTAGCGGAGTCCGGAACCGGTGTTGATCCATGCTATTCGTACGGATTTGCCGGGACCCTGATCCAGAATTGAAGTTTCGATAGAAGCAATTTGCGAATTATTGCAGAACATATCTTTGTATTCCGGATTTTTTGCCATTTAGTTGCCTTTCTTATGTTTCAAATTTTATTCAGGATAAATCAGTTTGATATTTTTTTCTTTCGCAGCTTTATGCCACAATGGTGACGGTTTTATGTCAGTAACGATATAATTGAGCTTATCGATATCAGCAATTTTATATAGTGCCGGGTTGTCGAATTTTGTGTGGTCACCGACGAAAATAACTTCGTTTGCTTTTTTCAGGAGGAGTTTTGAAAAACCTACAGTTACAATGTCAGCACCACTTATTCCGGAGTCTATGGTAATGTCGTCGGCACTGGTGAAAGCCTTGAATCCTGCTAACTGGTTGATAGCAACTTCAGCTTGAGGACCGACGGTATCCATTCTATCTGGTCGGTATTGTCCCCCTATCATAATAATCTTGTGCCAGCCCATGGTGTGAAGACTTTTCATAAGGTAGAGTGAGTTGACGATTATTGTAAGATTTTTCCTTTCGATGAGAAAAGGTATGATCTCATTGCAAGTTGATCCAGCTTCGAGAAAAATAATGTCACCGTCATTTATCAGCTTGCTTGCCAATTCGCCGACAATTTTTTTTGCTGTTGTTTTTTTTTGCTGTCTGAATCTTACGGACGGTTTGACTTCTGGCCCTATGAGAACGGCACCGCCATAAGTTTTTTTTAGCAATCCTTCTTTTTCAAGGAATACGAGGTCACGTCTTATGGTGACTTCTGTAACATTGAACAGCTCCGAGGTTTCCTTTACAAGCACCTTACCTTTAGCGTTAAGCTGTTCAAGTATCATATTATGTCTTATTTCTGAAGCAATACCCATGGCTAAAAGTTTAGTTTGGTGAAGCATCGGAGTCAATCTTAAAATGTTCATTTCTGTTTACTTTTGATTGTTGGAAATTTTCATTTTTCTGATTTTGCGATGATTTGTCGAGTTTTTACGAAAAAGGAACAAGATTTTGTAATTTTTGTAAAAGTTAGGAGGCCGCTACAGGTTGAAACGGTGTGGTGAAACAGGACAAGGGCAGTAGTGTGAAAGCTAAATCTGTTGAGGCTTTAATGTTTTGTTTGTCATCAAACGGTTTACCATCATTGCTGCGACGGTGTCGCCGGTAGAATTAATCATTGCTGCTGGCGGGTCAACTAAAGTTCCAAGCATTGAGATAATTGGCAGAGCTTCGGGACCAAACCCGTAAAGTGATACTATCAAAGCTTCACCGAGAAATCCACCTCCTGGGATGCCGCTCATTACAAGACCGCAAAGAATCGCTACACCGACAGCGCCGACTAAAACTTCAAATCCGGCAAAATCCCTTCCATACAGTGAAAAGAGTATAGCAATTTTCATGACTGCTGCCAGACAGGAGCCATCCATGTGAATTGTTGCACCGAGCGGAAGTACTATTTCCCGTACGTCTTGTGGTACGCCAATTTTTTCAGCGGCTTCAAGATTAGCAGGCAGTGCCGCCAGAGAGCTTCCTGTTCCCAAGGCTGTCAAAGCTGTAGGTGGAATGTACGTCCAGAAATTTTTTATGCCTTTGCGTCCGGCGGCAGTGAAAGTGTAAAATGAAAAACCGAATATGAAATATAGTATTGCTAATGGGTAATAAATAGCAACGGCTCGTGCGTAGGAACCCATAATTTGAGGGCCGAATGTTCCTACCAGATATGCAAAATATGCTCCTAAACCAATCGGCGCATAGAGCATTATCAGTTTAATGAGCTGGGTCATTACTTCGGAACCAGAAACCAGAAACTGGCGAAAGACTTTTCCTTTGTCACTGGCGGCCTGCGAGGCAAGGCCAATAAGGATAGAAAAAATAATCAGGGCGAGAATATTGCGGCGGTTCAGCAGGTCTGAGAAGTCGTTAACTGTAATAGTGTTAACAATTTTGTTTGTAAGGCCGTCTGTATTCGGAGTTGCTGGTTGAGTAAGCTGGAGTGTTAGACCTTTGGCGGGATCAAAGACCTTAACGGTAAACAGCATTAAGGTTGACGATATTATTCCTGTAATCAGAAATACTATCAGCATAAGAACTGCTATTCGACCAAGACGCTTTAAATTATGATTTGCGGCTATTGCAGAGGATAAGGAAAAAAAAACGAGCGGAACCACGGCGGTAAAGAGCAGATTTAGAAATACATCTCCAAAAGGCTTCAATATCTCTGATTTCGGTCCTATCATGCGGCCTAGCATCGCGCCAGCTACAACAGCAAATATCAGGATAAGGGTAAACCGCCATCTTTTTAAAAAAGTTTTTGCATCCATGCTTTGTATCTTTCTGTAGTATCGGGGGGTATTATATGCGGGATAGTCCATTTGTGCAATAAAAATAGTGATTTGATTGGCTGTGTTGCTTCGAGATATTTGTAGGAATGAGGGAAGGTTTTGCTATCTGGTTAATATAAGCGATGAGGCAAACAGTGATGAAAATTGATTAATTTTGATTCAATTAAGGCGGATATAACGGTTATGCAGGTTAAGTCAAGAAAAGCAGAAATAGATGTATTTTGTCAGGAGCTGGAAGTTTATTTCTCTTACCAAATGCCAAATATAGCTATTTAGACTTTTTTTTGGTATAATTTAGAAAAATTTATTTTTTAAACGTCCGTTTTTGACGGTCTGCGCATCTTATATGGTAGTTTCAGATGGAAAAAAGTAGTAGTGATTACATCGAATTAGTACGGCAAGCACAGCTTGGTGACAAGGAGTGTCCTGAACGCTTAGCGGAAGTGGTCAGGGAACGTCTATATTCATATGTCTATCGTTGTACCATGTCGGAGGAATTAACCAATGACATTGTACAGGAAAGTCTATTGAAGATGCTTGAAGCATTAAGTAAATTGAGAAATATTGAACTGTTTTGGCCTTGGCTATACAAAATAGCCCGTAACAAGATGCTTAATCATTATAGAAAAGAACAACATCACATAACGATTTCTGACCCGGATATGAACTACAGTCAAAAAAATAAAGACGGCCAAGAAGCAATAGTGGGTATGCTGTACGATGAATTCAGAGAAGCTGTTTTTGCGTCAATGCAGGAGTTGAAACCTGATCATCGCTTGGTAATCAATATGCGATGTTATGATAAGATGCAATATTCTGAGATTGGAGAGGTAATTGGATGCAGTGAGTTTGCAGCACAGAAGCTTTTTTACCGAGCAAAAAAGTCGCTGAAAAAAAAGCTTATCAGTCATGGACTTGGCAAAGGTTCCATGTTTATGGCCTTGGTTATATTCGGCAAGTTAACCGCTCCGACAGAAGCAGCCGCTGCGCAGATTACGGTAACCGCAGCGACAACCAAGGTCGGTGCAGCAGCATCGGTGTCGGCAATAATTGCCAGTAAAACTGTGATTGTTTCACTAATAACAGCAGCATTAGCAATTGGTACAGTGGTAGTAACATTGTCACGTGAAACATCTGTGGTTGCCCCTTTTGAAAATCTGACAGAAGGTTCATATGTTGTACCTCAGGAAGTTCAGACTCAAAAAGATGGTAAGAAATATTGGTATTACTACCCCGCGAATGCAGGCAATGTTGTAATGATGCGGGTCGAGGCCTTAGATGCTCAAAACAACTATCGCCACTGCAAATATCTACAGAATGACGAATGTAACTATTACTTTAACAAATGTAAGAATACCGTCAACCTCAATAATTATCGGCAATGGAATAAGGACTTGAGTGTGTGGCAGCTACCAACAGATTCGTCAAAATTAACAGCATTTCTTTTACAAATTGACGGTCGGAATCAAACAAGTGAAGATGTTAATCGTAACGGTGGTGTTTTGCCGGTAATGTCTAAACAATCAAGCTTAGAAGATAATAATGAAATTCAGATAACTCATCACCATAATGCTCTTGGTGAGGATTATTTTAAATATGATTGGCCTGCGGATGCAAAAGTAGTTGATAACCGTGATGCAATGCATAAACGCGGCTGGACGTATTTTTCTGTAACAGGTGAAATCGAAGGTAAAGAGATTGAAGGCGTAGGAAGGTTGCCATTTGTTTATGCAGAGAGTCGTTCTCATTGGCCCTGGATGAAATTGCGTGTTGGCAGTGAATCATATTTTGATAGAAGTTTCATAGGGTTGTCTCGACCGTGGGCTGGATTGCATACGATTGATGTTGTTCGTCGAGATGCGGCAGAAAAACAAATTCCGTTTGAGACCAAGCTGCGAGCCAATGACGGCAAAACTCAGGTAATACTGAAAATAGAGTCCGGTGAAATAATCTACACCATTGATATGGAAAAAGACGTTGTTGAACAAATTGTGTTTACAGGTGACAGAAAAGGTTTTTTGGTGTTTGATTACTTTACAGATGTTGACAATGCAGGCCCTAAGTTTGCTGAACCTAAATATGACTATAGACAGCAAAGGGCATTTGATATTTTAAAATGCCTTAGTGAATAATAGAAGTTTGAAGGTAAGGAAGTTGGTTATGGAAATTGGGAAAATGGGAAAATTATTCGTTGTTGCTTCTATTCTTTGTGTCTGTGGATTGGTATATGGCGTAGACTATCATGTTGATGGTGTGACTGGTGATAACGGCAATAACGGTTTGACACGGTCGACGGCTTTGGCGACGATTCAGTATGCAATCGATAAAGCTAGTAATTTTGACACGATTCTTGTTTGGCCTGGTGTTTATAATGAGGCAAAAGTGCCGGTCGGCATCCATTTTAACAATAAGGATTTAACTGTAAAAAGTGCCGCAGATGCTGCGGTAATAGAAGTCCCGAATGGAACGGCGGTTACATTTGCAAATGGCGGAGATGTTGTTTTCTCGAATTTCGTTATAAGAGGCAGTAAAATCGGTATTTATGCATATTTTTCTGACCCGATTATTAACAACGTTACGGTAGTTGGCAACACAAACGGCCTTATAGCAGACAATGCTGAACCAATAGTTACCAACAGCATCTTCTGGGATAATACCAATGGCGACCTGTTCGGAGATCCGAATCCAGTCACCACACAATACAGTTGGGTTGAAGATGAGAAAGTTAACCTTAACATTTTTGCATACTGGAAATTTGACGGTGATGCAACAGATTCAGCAGGTGGTAATAATGGTATCGTTTATGGTGCAACACCAACAACCGGCCAAATAGGAGAGGCACTGGAGTTTGATGGTGAGGATGATTATGTTTCCTGTGGTGACATTGATGCTATGGATCTTGCCCCGAACAGAGATATTACCTGGATGTGCTGGTTGGAATTTTCACCAAGCGCTGATTTTGGGATGATTTTTGATAAACGACAATCAATCGATAGCTATTGGACTGGATTAGGAATATGGAAGACAGAAAACAATGCTATATGTTCCAGATTTTACTCAAGAACTGTTTGGAACAATGGAGTGTCAGTTCAAGGGACTAATCTAAGTGATGGTGAATGGCATCACTTGGCTGTAGTCTGTGACAGAGATGGAGACATGACCATGTTTTTAGATGGAGAATCTGATGGTTCAGTTAATATTTCAGCTTCTGCATCTTTAGATTTGAGTACGGATGCTGATTTTACTGTTGGTAAAGTATCTGATGATAGGAGTGTTTATACACCTTTTAATGGTCGAATTGATGATGTTTCTTTATTTGACAAAGCTTTAACCGCTGAAGAAATAAATGCTATATATACAGTTGGTTTAACTGGGGCTGAATGTGAGTATCCGAATCCATTATTTGCTAACGCTAATGGCGGTGATTATCATTTGCTAAGCGAGCGAGGCAGGTACCGTGCAACGACGAATGAATGGGTTCTCGATGAGGTTACGAGTCCGTGTGTTGATGGCGGCGATCCGAATGTTGAACCCGCAGGAGAACCTATGCCGAACGGCGGTAGAATCAATATTGGAGCTTATGGTAATACAAGTTCAGCCAGTATGAGTGAATGGCCGATCGAAGCTGATTTTAATTATGATGGTGGTGTTGGTATTGTTGATCTCGGTGTTCTCTCTGGCGAATGGTTAGATGCATTAATGTTTTCTCGTGAAATATCAGACACATCAGGTATTTATCATGTTGATGGTGCGACTGGTAATAACAGCAATGACGGTCTGACTAAAGATAGCGCGTTTGCGACTATTCAGAAAGGGATCAATACTGCTAAGGATGGTGATACTGTGCTTGTTTGGCCAGGTGTGTATAATGAACCTGTATATGTTATGGGTAAGCAGGTAACTGTCAAGAGCGCTGATGATCCGGCGATAATAGACGGCGGTTTTGATGATGCTGTAGCAATTTACAGTTTGCAGGACAAAAAAACAGTTCTTAAGAATTTTATAATCAAAAACGGTTTTGCGGGCGTTTATATTTATAGCGGCTCACCGGTACTTGAAAACCTAACCATTGTCGATTGTTACGTTGGCATTGAGGCTGAAGATGATACTGATCCTAAAATCAGTAGTTGTATACTTGCTAACAATGATTATAGTTTTTTTAACTGCACCGCCCAGTTCAGTGGGGTTTGGAAATATGTTGATGATGCTAATTTAGTAGCTCACTGGACATTTGATGAAGGGCATGGCACTGTAGCTGTAGATTCTGCTGGTGGTCATGATGGAACTGTTTATGGAGCTGACTGGACAACTGGAAAAGTTGGCGGTGGGTTGAAGTTCAGCAGTAATAACGACTATGTTTCTATTCCGTTTTCATCGGATCTTGATATTAATGCTCATATAACAGGAATTACAGTGTCAGCTTGGGTTAATCTTGAGGCGTTTCCAACAGATATAAAATATCAATCGCCAATTTTTGGCTTGTATGCATATAATGGAACAAAGAACTATCTTTTTGTAAGAAATGGAGAAAGTGGAAGAGAATTCGCTTTTGATCAATATTATCCTTTTAGAGGAGTATTGCAGGCAGTAACGCCAAATTTAGGACAATGGTATCATGTATCGGTGGTACAGGGGCTTGATTCCAGAGCTTTGTATATTGGTGGGCAGTTAATGATATCAGATAATAATCCTGAAATTTATAGTGGTTCACAGCCTAGTATAATTAGGATTGGAGCGGGAGCTTATGGTTGGGAAAATTATTTCTTTAATGGAACAATAGATGATGTTCGTGTTTATAATCGCGCATTATCTGCTGAAGAAATCCAGGCTCTCTACGAAGGTAAATTTATTGAACCTGGTTTTGCTGATGCAAGTAGTGGTGACTATCACTTGCTTAGTCAGCGTGGCAGATTCAACCCAACAACGAAGGAATGGATTCTTGATGATGTAACCAGTCCATGTGTTGATGGCGGTGATCCTTGTGCAGCTTTATCTAATGAGCGTTTTCCGAACGGCGGAAGAATAAATATGGGTGCCTATGGCGGAACCCAATATGCCAGTATGAGCGAATGGCTCTTGTTAGCAGATTTAAATTTTGATGGTATTGTAAACTTTGATGATTTTGCAATTTTGGCTGACCATTGGCTTGAAGATGTTCAGGAAGTAGAACCACAACCGCAAGTAGATAACGAGCCGCCGATGCCCAACCCGAGTCAGTGGTTACAGTATCCTGTTGAAGTTAACGGTTGGCACACAATGTCAGCAGTTATAGCTTCTGATGCTGTGACTGGTGGAAATGATCCGGTATGGTATAAATTTGAAGTTACTCAAGGTTCAGGCTATGACAGTGAATGGCAGCTGTCAAACGAATATAATTATCCAAATTCCGAGGGTGCTATTTATACTATAAGGACATGTGACAGTCTTCCAGACAGTGCTGGGACGATACCTAACCCCGCTAACTCAACCGCCGCATCTGAGGCGGGTGCGACATTTTGATTAATCCGTTAATGTAGTTGAACAATTCATTAGAAAAAAAGAATCAGGGCAATGAGTGGAGGGACTTGTTGCCCTGGTTTTTCTATATAAAAAGGTTGATTATAGATCGTCAAGTCTGTACAATACAGCAGTTTATGACTGAGGAACGCTAAAGCGATAGTCTTGGTATGAAAACGCGAATGATTGTACAGGGCGGCAAAGATCGACAACGGAAACGGAAATCTTGATTCAAAACAATATTACCGGAGTGGGTTTACCCTGGTTGAGATTTTGGTGGTGATAAGCATCATATTGGTGCTAATGGGGATTTTGTTGCCTGTATTTAATAAAGTCAGATACAATGCTCGTGCGATAGTTGGCATGAATAATCAAAAAGAAATTGTAACCGCAGTAAATCTTTTTGCCAGTGACAATAATGAACGTTATCCTCAATCGGTGGCATTTATTGAATGGAGCGG
>CAZBKA010000006.1:0-41316 GCA_964492365.1 uncultured Pirellulales bacterium
GAACTGTAGTGGGCCGGACCAGTATTGCAGGTCGTGTCCCTTTATTCCATCCGGTCTTGAACCCCAGCGGTCTGCCATCCAGATGTATATTGGGCCATTAAGGGCGGGGATTGTTGCGATGTGTGTTTGCTGTGCGGCGATGATGACCTGGTTGCTATCGTTGCGGTTAATATTTCCTTGTAATTTATAAGGGCCTAGAGGTGATTTGGCGGTGTATACCATTGCGCCGGTTCCTTCGGGGCAGAAGCAGCAGCATTTGTCGAATACCGCATAATAGATTCCATTGTTTTTAAACATGGAGACAGCTTCGCATTCTTTGGCAAAAATTCCGCTGCTGTCAAGTGTGGAACTGAGATAGTCGTCTGAAAGTTTTTCGATAGATATGCCGTGATCATTTGCAATTGAAGTATAGATCAGATATGCATTGCTGTTATCGTCGATGAAAAGACCGTGATCTCCTGGTTTTTCGTGTTTAACCTTTACATTGTCATTTTGTATTACAAAAGGCCCGGCTGGTGAACTGGAAACCGCAACGCCATACTGGCCATCCCATAGCGTCGGATACCAGTTGTACCAGAGGACGTACATTTTTGTTTTTCGATTATATTTTACATATGGTCGGTAATAGACTCCCTGAGGCGGGTTTTGTAATATTTCTCCGTGAAACTGCCACTTGACCAGATCTTGTGAGCTGTAGCAGACATACCGATTGGCTTGCGTAAAGCCGTCGGTGTTTCCGTATCGTGTTCCGAAGAGATAGAATTTTCCATCGAAAAATTCGAGGCATCCATCATGGGCATCGATGACATTGCCCTGTATGTCTAAGCGTGGAGATGTATTCTGAATGGTTATTGTTGCTGGCAGGTCTGTTGCGAATATGGGTGAAATTAAGGTTAGTATAATAAAAACATTTGTTGCAAATAAGCATCTATTTTTAATTGACATGAAGTTGGCCTTTCAGTTTCAATATACAAGTTTTCCAAGTTATATTTGCATAGTATCATTTATAGTTGATAACGCAATGTTTTTACCGGACTGTGGCGGTTTTGCTAATATCGGATTGTAAGTTTAATGTTCAAATTCAACCATTTTGCTCAAAATGGTTTTGTTGACAGTATTAATTGGGACTTGCTTTTAAAACAGAATTTGCTATAATCTGGAATGTGTTTTTAACTATAATAGCGGGAAGCAGGGAAGCTTCATTAATTTATCAAACGAGCAGCGGAGTTACGCTGTGATATTAACAGTGAAATTAGTGGAGAAGGACAATGAAAATCAAGAGTGGTATTTTATTAGTTGTTGCGGTGGTTTTGGGAGCCAGCAGCTGTCTTTTCGGGTATTCTGGTGGGTATGGAACGGCGTTAGAGCCATATCAAATTGCGAATAAAGCAGATTTTCTGGAACTGTCTGGAACGCCTGGTGATTACGACAAAATTTTTGTACTCACTTCTGATATTAATCTTAATGGAGAAGTCTTTGACAATTCGCCGATAGCTGAGGATATTAATAATGCAGATGCTGGTTTTCAGGGTACGGTTTTTACGGGTATTTTTGATGGTGGTGAGTATGTAATCAGCAACCTGACCATAGATGTCGCAGATGCCAATGATGATTATCTAGGTTTGTTCGGCAGAATTGAAGGTTTGGGTATTAGAATTAAAAATCTGCGTTTGAAAAACATCAATATAATCGGCGGAGATATTTCCCAGCCAATAGGTGGTATATGTGGAGAAAATCACCTTGGTACCATAGATAATTGTTATGTTACGGGTTCGATTAGGGGTGGCTGCAGTTCTCGTGTTTTCGGCGGCATATGCGGCAACAATTACCAGGGTATTATAAACAACTGCTATGCTACTGTTGTGATTGCAGGCTATAGTTTTCTTGGCGGCATATGCGGAAATAATTACCTAAGTGACATCACTAACTGCTATGCTATCAGTTCGGTTACCGGCACTATGAATATCGGCGGTCTTTGCGGAAGCAATTACGGAGGTGACCTGGTTAACTGTTATGTTGTTGGCACAGTAACAGGGGGCGATGGCGCAGGGCCAATGGGCGGTTTGTGCGGAATAAACAACTACATAATCACCACCGTAAGCGGCCAAAAGGCACAGGTGTACGAAAGTAACATAATTGACTGCTATTCCGAGAGTGTAGTTACCAGCGGTGCTAATTCTGGCCCGGTAGGCGGCTTGTGTGGGAGCTGTTCCAGCAATATCAAAAAATCCTATTCCACAGGAAAAGTCAAAGCAGGGATTAATTCAGTTTATGTCGGTGGTCTTTGCGGACACAGTTACGGCAGTATCACTAACAGCTTCTGGGATGTCGAAACCTCAGGTATCGGTGTTTCGGGCGGTAATAACTATGGTGCAACTGGTAAAACAACAGTCCAGATGCAAACAGGTGCCACCTTCACAGATGCCGGTTGGGATTTTGCCGGCACATGGTGGATAAATGAGGGAAGAAATTATCCGAAGCTGAGTTATCAACCTATTGCTGATTTTAATAGTGACGGCCTGGTCAACTTTTATGATTTTGCTATTATGGCAATCGCATGGCAGGCTACAGATAGTGATACGAACTACAACAGGATTTGTGAACTCACCGGTGACAGTACGATTGACGAAGCTGATTTAGCTGTTCTGGCTGGATTATGGCTGCAGGGTCCATTGTTTCCTGTTGTTGAGTAATGCTGTGAACATGAAGTTTTGCACAGATAATTGTTTCTGTGTGTAAATCCTCCATAAAATTATGCAAAAAAAATGCCGCTGCTGGTTATTATTCCTGCAGCGGCGGTGTATTCTTTGTTTATTTCCAAGCTTAGTAGCTGATCTCCACAATAAAGGTGCCGTGCAGCCCATTCAACAGGATAGTTTCGCTGTCTTTGTCGAAACTTTTCCAGTTTTTGTCATTTACCATCACACTTTTTATTGGTGTACCTATTGGATGGCGTAGCCTCAGGAATACATTTTTAGGGGGATTTTTTGAAGGCAGTTCCACTTTTGCAGTAATCTTGCCTTTGTCCACGTCGGAAACTATTTCATAGCCTATTGTTCCAAACCAGGTCGGTGCATTTTTTACAGAGATTTTTTTACCTTGCTCCAACCAGACTCGCGGCGTAGCCCGTGCCAGCCATAAGTTTTCACCGTCTTCCATTACCAACATATTCCTGAATCGTTCAAGAAATGCTGCCTCTTCGAAAATCTTGTCAGGAGGCCCCTGAGTTGTGTGCTCATTGAATATATAACCATCATTCGGCAGTATCAGCACTGCATACTGATTAAGCCACGAACGCAAAAAGCTTGATGCATCGTCGCCTGCCAGATGAATGTTAGCGTGCCTTTCCAGACCTGGCTGATATTGCCATGCTGCATATGAGAACCAGTCTTTTTCCGGGTCAAAGTCCTTTTTAAGTCGTGCAACCTTTTCATTTTCCAGCAGCAGTCTGTCTTCTAACACATCGAGCAGTCCCTGTACTCGCCGATCATCTGCTGCCAGTAAACCAGCAGGACTTATCAATGCTTCTGCGGACTGAATAGTGTCCCAGTACAATCCGCCGACGTGTCCGCCGCTTCCTGGTCGTCGCCAACTCCATGCACTGGAAGCAAATCCACGAACGTAACATGCAAAAGGAATGAATGACCGATATGTTCCGTCTCTTACTAATGTTACAGGGCTTAGTGATATGGAACGTTCTACCGCAGCCATCAAGTCTTTACGGTAAGCCTTGGCCTCTGCCGCCAGGCGGGCGCCCTCTGCATGATCAATCTGAGTTAAAATGTCGGCAAAGTTTTGAACCGCCAGCCAATAGTAGGCTTCTGATTCGTAGAACTGCATAAGTTGTCCGCCGCTGTCTGGTGTAACCTGGTGAGGAGGCTGAAGACCTTTGCACCACAGGCGATTACCACCTGGAACATTATCAGCCAGCATTTTTCTCTGGCGTAGAATCCACTCGATATTGGCTTTCATACGCGGAGCATTAGTTTTTAGCCACTCAATGTCGCCAGTCAGACGGAAATGTTCGACAAGTGGGAGCATGATTGCCCCTGGCCCCATACTATGAACGCCGTCCATATCTCCACCAACACCTTGCGGACCTGTGGCTTGGCTGAGACATCCGTTGCCGTCCGCAAATAATCCCACTGGTTTTTGGTTTTGGATTGGAAGCCCGAGCCACTGGTTTAGCCCATCCGCAGCCTCGTTATGCATGCCAATCAGGTCCAGCACATAGAGAACCATATATGTTTCTGATGCCAATATTCCATAAGGGTGGTCGTTGAAACGCAACTGACCCTTTTCATTCTTGACAGCATGTCGCACCATGTGCCATGCACCGAGATTCCACTGTGCAGTAAGTCTTTCTGAGGGAACATCGACTTTCATAGGCGTTTCAAACTCAGGCTTTGGAGTTGCGGGCAGATTCGTGTCTGGAAATCTGGCGGCGACCGCGTTTTCCCATGTTTGTTCAGGATGCTGATTAACCTTTTGGCGAATGGTGGTCAGGTTTTTATCAGCCAGTTCTTTAATAAACTCTTTGGCTGTAGTTGATTGGGAAATTGATGCTGATTGCGGCAGCGGTGTTGAGAATTTAACTGGACGCACGAAAAAGCCATATTCAGGAGCAAGGATAGGCCCTTTTTCCAGATCAGACGCCAGGAAAGAAAAGTTTCCAGACTTGGTCCATATAGTAATAATAGTGCGTGCAACATCTTCAACTTCACTATTATAAGGCCAAACTTTACGATCTTTAGATGTTCCTATATATAACATCCTAAGGCTTATGCCTCGCCGATCACTGTTAGCAGGTTTTGAGTTCCATTTATAATTGCCTTTCATAGAAGTACCTGTGTCACCGGTTAAAGGTTTAATATCAGCCAGAACTCCGTCGTATGCTTCTATGCTCCCGCTATAGTCTGAGTTGGCGGTATCTTTGTCAAAACCCCATTCGATTTCTATATCCATTTGTTTCCACACCTCAGGTGCGAAGGCTCGAACTGTTGGGACTTCGTAAACTGAAGCATCAGCCTGGCTGCGTACACTTACAACAAGACCGAAAGTATCTACAGGGATAGTGAAGGTATACGTATTACCATCGGCGGATACTACTGGTTTATCTGCTTCACGGAGAACAGTATTGTTCCACCATGTCGGAATGTTGTCCTTAACTTCTGCGTCGAAGAATGTTACAGCAACGTCCTCAACCTTGGGCCTGCGGGAGGAATCTCCGCTCCACACAAGTTCCACCTGACGCACGCGGCGAACCTCTTCCCATATCAGCCCGCAGAGAACCTTTTTAAATGCCTGAGCGTTCACATCGACAGCCTTGTCAAACGGCAGATTAGCGAACTTCATCAGACCAATCCAGCTTTCTGGTGAGTTATCTTTGGCAGGTCTGTCAGCACGGTACTGATAGGCACTTAAAGCAATGTCAGCAGGCTGTGACACAAGTTTGTCTATGTCAGGCTGTTTCTGTCCCCATACGCTAGACATTGTGATGAACAAGCATATTAAAATTTCACAGATTTGCTTTTTTGAGTTGTTCACAATAGCTTCCTTTCAAGTGTAATCCTCAACCAATTTCGACTATTCCTGAATATCACTGATATCTTGAGCTATACTAATAATATCTATCCGTGGTTCATATGATTTTTTTATTATCTTTTAGAAATCTGAAGGATAACAATGTTAAAACTGCGGCCTTGCCAAGAGGGCTATATGCAGGGATTTTTCCTGACGCAGAATATTTTTTCAATATACTGTTTACCTAAATTTTTCCTGGGTTTGTTTGTTATTAAAGGAGTTCCTCAATCCAGTATTTCGTGAACATTGCGAAGTCAATCAAATCTACAGTGCCGTTTGAATCGAGGTCCGCGGTTTTTTCAGTACCCAGATGATCTGTTTGCTGCGGCTCATTATCTGAGGGGTTGTAGGTTGAGGATTTTGTGAGGACGATTTTGTCCAGCGTTGCCCCGTCTTCTCTCACCCATATATTTATCATATGGTATCCGGCAGTTGTAATATTAATTTCCGGTCTGTTTTCTTCTCCGATGATAGATTCCCAATAGAGGGTTGAACCGTGCGATAATTGAGCTGCTGAATCATTGTTGCTGCTCTTTGAGGTAGCGTTTATTCCGAAATGCACGCAGTCATTGTCGGCGGTAACAATTGCAGCGGATTTTAACCAAAGGTAGTATTTTCCAGTTTCATTAAAATGGACATAGTAACTAAGGCAAGGCGACTGAGTTTCGATATTTGAGTCTATAACAACCCCGGTGTTGGACAGAGCCTGAACATAGAGGTTATTACTTGAACCACAGCCAGTTTTGTTTTGCCATGAGATTTGTGATGCAATTCCGGAGCCTTTGGTATTGGCATAATAATTTTCTGCTTCCATTACGATATTATCGCCGTTTTGCTGTAAATATGTAATTCTTTGAAGATATTGATTTGCTATCTCTGCCAGGTCAGCGAGGTTAACTTTGTTATCGCCGTTAATATCGACTTTAGATTTTAGTGGTAAGGCTACAAGTTCGATTCCGTTTGCGATTCCCAGATTGCGAGAGTATTTCTTTTCGGTTGCATTGTTCCAGTGTTCATGGGCGCCCTGACTTTGTATTCTTGGGGCCTCATGGTCCGGGTCGAAATCGTAGGATGTTCCCGATGGTGGGTTGTTTGCCAAGGCTGCTTCAGTAAGATAGTCCTCAGCGGTTCCCAAACGCGAGCCTGGTGCGCCGCTTCCTCCTGTGAGCACATTGGGCCATTCCTCATAGAGAAAATCATAGCATACTGAATCTATTGCTACCGGATCCTGTGAAACGAAAATGCTTGATGGCCAATCACCATTGAATGGCTGTGACTGCCATAAATTCGGATGTCCCATTGCGTAGTATCCAGCGAAGAGACCATCAATGAGATAAAGTACAGTTTTGCCTCCAAGGTCGGGATGTGCCATGAGGTCCACTACAGGCCTGTATTTGCCTGGTCCGATGTTATTCTCCAGATCGTGGTGAGGTCTGTAATATGGCGGATTACTAGGTGTAATGAAAGGCCAATGTGAATTTATAGGATTAGCGGGATCGAAGTTTTCTTTTCTTACTACGCCATAGGGGCTTCTTATCAGTGAACCGTAATGGTTTTTTGCACATAGGGTGACGCCGCCGATTTCATGACCTTTTAATACTGCGAAGTTTATTAAGTATTTTGCCTGTGAGTAGCATGTCGGTACGTAGTCAGGTCTTTTACCAGAAGCTTCAGGAGTGCTCCATGTAAAAGGGGTGTTAATGTCGAATTCTGCACGCTGTCGTTTGTATGGGCTTGGCGGATTAGTGTATGGACCGCCGTAGTTGTCCATGTAGACAACATATGGAAATTCTGCATGGAGATAATTATATATAAAATTAGGAAACATTCCAGTCGGATCACCGATGGTGATGTCACTTTGTGCGACGCCTACTACGTTAACCAGTTGTCTTAGCAGGGCAAGTGTCATTTGGGGTGAGTTGTCTATACGGTTTCTCTCATCGTATGTCACACCGATATCAGTAACCATGTCAGAGGTTTTGTCGTATGTTATGGGGTTTACTTCCTGCTGCCAGGCATTTTCTGTAGTAAGATTTATTTTAATACCAATTTTTTCACCTGGTTGATAACCGACATTACCGAAGCCTTTGGTGTTGTTGTAGTATTTGAATATTGCATCCCATGCTGCGGCTTCAGTTTTCTCACCTGCCAGTGCTTTTATAGAATCGCAGAACATTTTGTTTACGATATCAAAGTTCGTACAGTCGTCTTCCCACCATCTTTTTGCAGATAACACTCCACCCCAATTTGTTGCATTTGGGTCATGTGTCCAGACAACTCTGCCTGGGTATATTCCTTTTCCGATTCCGATAGGGGCATTTGCTGGTAGTGCTGCGACGGCTGTTTCTTCATGTGTTATGCTCATAGCCAACCAGATTAATCCTATACTGATGGCGACGAAAAATAATGCGGTTATATACTGTGCTTTTGTAAGCAGCCTTTTAGCTTTTCTAAAAGCAACAATTGACCCTAATATTCCGGTTAGCCAGATGACGAAGCTTGATGCTATTGGGAAGGCAACTCTTTGGCATGGATATGTTGCCCTGCTTGGTTTTGGTATTACCCGAATCAGAAACCATATGAGTGATATCAAACCGATTAATGGTAATATCCACTTTACCCAGGAATATTTTTTGTTAGAGACTATGAGTTTGCCCGTTTTTGGGCATACAGTAAAAGCCTTGTTTGTTTTCTGTTCTGACATCACACCTCCAGTGAGAGTTTTGTAAAAGAACTTCAACGTTGAAAGGGTATACATGCAAAACAAATTTCCGCATTTTTGTTATGCAACCAGCATGTCAACGACGCAATGAACAAATACAACTCCATTATAACAATAATTATTGGCAAAGTCAATTATATTAAAATGTTTGATTTGTTTCGCTTTATGTTCGAAAATGACATAAAGATTGAGTCCAGGGGACGATTTGGATTGTTTGGATTATCCGTAATTGGTATAGTATACGCTCGTTAGTTTTTGGAAACGGTGTTTTTTAGGCTCCGTTTTTATGTTTTAACAGATTACAAGAAAGGCTGAGAAGTATGGATTTTTGCATTGAGGATACCCGTGAGAAAAAAATTCCTAAGATAAAGGCTTTGATTCGTGATGGTATTATAACACTGGATACCGCTACGGATTGGCTCAGAACCATTTATGAGATACGCTTTTTCGAGGAAAAAGTCTTTGATTTGCTGGGTGAGAATATAATCAAAGGGGCATCTCATCTCTATGCAGGAGAAGAGGCCGTTGCGGTAGGTTCTATTGCTGCGATTGAGAGAGGCGATGTTATCGGTTCTACTCACCGGGGGCACGGCCATTGCGGTGCTATCGGCAATAAGTATGCAGACAGTAAAGAGGCTCGCCAGCAACACTGGAACCAGATGATGGCAGAGTTAATGGGCAAAGAGACCGGCTATTGCAAGGGTCGCGGCGGGTCGATGCATATCGCAGAGGTTGACAAGTGTAATAACCTCGGTTCGACGGGTATTGTTGGGGGTAATCAGCCGCCAGCCGTTGGAGCCGCTTTGGCAGAGAAATATAAAAAGACCGGTAAAGTTGTACTTTCATTCTTTGGTGATGGTTCGACAAATACCGGAACATTTCATGAATCAATGAATATGGCGTCGACTTTAAAGGTGCCTTTGGTTGCGATAATAGAGAATAATCTTTACGGCATGAGCGTTCCTTTTTCGGGCAGTCCTATCGAAGGTACGGTGCAAGCGAGCAATATTCATGACATTGCTGAACGTGCATATGCATATAATGTTCCTGCGATGATAGTTGATGGTCAGGATGTTGTTGCGGTTTATCTGGCTGTTAAATCAGCGGTTGCTTCTGCAAGAGCTGACAATCAGATGACTATGGTGGAGGCCAAGACTTATCGCTGGTATGGTCACAGCAGGAGTGATCCTCGTGCATATCGTACTAAAGATGAAGAAAAGGCATGGCATGACAGGGACCCCATTATTGTATTAAGGGCAAGACTGACTGATGATAAGCTTTGCACAGAGAAAGAACTTGATGCAATAAAGGACGATGCTTTCGCAAGAATCGAACAGGCTACTAAGTTTGGTATTGATTCTGCCTGGCCAAAAGTGTCAGAACTTACTAAAGATGTTTATGTTGAAGAGTCTTACGATGCCGGGTTGTTAGAACAGGAAAAGAAAACAGCTTCGAAAGTTTCAAAGGCTACAGCAGCTTTTGAAACTGCAATGGCAAATTCTTCTGCTAAGACCAAAAAGGATAAAACAGAAGAGTCCAAAGGCGTGATCAAAAAAGACTTTGATATGGAAATAATGACAATTGGTCAAGCCGTCATTGCTGCACATGCAGAAGAGATGAGAAGAGATAATAAAGTTGTTGTCATGGGCGAAGATGTTGGATTATATGGTGGTGCCTATGGTGCGACTAAAGGCTTACTGCAGGAATTCGGAACTGAGCGGGTTATAGATACTGCGATATCAGAAGCAGCGATAGTTGGTGCCGCTGTTGGTGCCGCTATCAGAGGGATTCGTCCAATTGCAGAACTTATGTATGTTGATTTTATTACTATCGCACTGGATCAGTTGATGCATAACGGTGCGTTTAACAGATATATGTTTGGCGGCAAAGCTAAGGTGCCTATGGTTGTCCGCAGTGAAGGCGGTGTCGGCAGATGTATCGCAGCGCACCATTCTAAATCGCTTGAAGCATGGCTGATGCATATACCGGGTCTTTATGTTGTAATGCCTTCTACGCCTTACGATGCCAAGGGGCTTCTCAAGGCGGCTATCAGAAGCGACAACCCAGTTGTGTTTATTGAACATAAGGCAACTTATGGCCAGCTTGGCGCGGTTCCTGAAGGTGATTATATTATTCCGCTCGGCGTTGCTGATATTAAGAAGGTCGGTAAGGATGTTACAATCGTTTCTTACAGCAAGATGGCGATGGTCGCACTTGATGCAGCAAAAGAACTTGCCAAGTCAGGTATTGATGCTGAAGTTATAGACATGAGAACATTGAAGCCGATGGATATTAAAACTGTTGCCGAGTCAGTTAAAAAGACAGGCAAGTTGATAACTGTTAGCGAAGGTTTCTGTATGTGCGGTGCCGGCAGAGAAATCAGCGGTGCCTTTATGGAATATACATTTACAGATGGTACAAAGGGATTTGATTATCTTGATGCACCTCCAGTAAATCTTGCAGCAGTAGATGCTCCACCGCCAATGAGTGAGCCTCTGGAAAATGAAAGTATTCCGAATGTGGTAAAAATTGTCGCAGCAGCTAAAGCAATCTGCTAATCGTTAGAACATTGAATATAGAAATATAAATTAGAGGTAGATTATGGCTACGGAAGTAAAGTTGCCGAAATTGGGACAGACCATGGAAGAAGGAACCATTGTTTCCTGCATGGTCAAGCTGGGCGATAAAGTTAAAAAAGGTGATATAATCTTCGAGGTTGAGACCGACAAGGCAGCTCTTGAGATGGAATCACCGGCAGAAGGCTATGTTAACCAGATTCTGGTTAGCAGCGGTCAGACGATCACTGTGGGCGATGTTGTTTTGGTTCTTGGTGAAAAGGATGAGCAAGTCGCAACCGTTAAAGCTGTCGCAGCTGCAGAGAAAAAAGTATCGAATGAGCCTGTTGCTGAGAAACCCTGTAAGGCTGCTGCTGTTTCGGATTCTGTGAAGATTGTAAACCTGCCGAAGTTGGGGCAGACTATGGAAGAAGGAACAATTGTCGGCTGTATGATCAAGCCTGGCGATAAGGTAAAAAAAGGTGATATTATCTTTGAGGTTGAGACCGACAAGGCAGCTCTTGAGATGGAGTCGCCGGCTGAAGGTTTTGTAAAGCATATCCTTGTTGATATTGGCCAAACTGTTGCAGTGGGTAAAGCTGTTGCGATATTGGCTGGGGAAAATGACAATGTGCCGCAAAGTTATGCTGATTGTATAAAGGCAGGCGGCAGTGTTGATTCTGCAGCGGTTGGAAAACATCAGGAGAAAACGCCGGCGGTTTTGCAAAAGGTTGAACCTGTCAGGACGTCATCAGCTTCTACGGGCGGCAAAGTGATTGCTTCACCCAGAGCCAGGAAGCTTGCTAAAAAGCTTGGTGTAGATATTAACATGGTTAAAGGTACCGGCCCAAGCGGCAGGATAGTTGAAAGCGATGTTGAAGCTTCTAAGGGCAAAGCTGGGGCAGGGGCAGTTGTTGAGTCTTCATTTGTGCCTGGTGAAAGAATAGCTTTGAATCGTCTGCAGAAGATAACAGCACAGAAGATGTTGCAGTCGAAGAGAGAAATACCTTGTTTCTATCTTACCGTAAAGGCTGATGTTACTGATCTGGTACATTTCAGAACTCTGCGGAATAAAACAGCGGATATTAAAGTTTCATATAATGATTTAATAATGAAGGCTGTTGCTATTGGGCTTGTTAAATTCCCGATTATGACAGGTCAGTTGGATGGTGATAATATCAGGCTTGCTGATTCTATTGGTATTGGGCTTGCGATCTCTGTTGGTGATGGTTTAGTTGCTCCTATAGTGAAAGATGTTGATAAGAAAGATATTGCGTCAGTTGCTGCTGCGAGTATAAATATAATTGATAGAGCCAAGAATAATAAGCTTGCCCCTGCCGATGTTGAAGGCGGTTGTATTACGATAAGCAATCTTGGGGCATATGGTATCGACTCATTTATTCCGATTGTTGTGCCGGGGCAGTGTTCGATTCTCGGCATAGGGCAGATATCAGATGTTTGTGTGCCTGTTGACGGCAATATAATGGTTCGCAAAATGATGTGTATGACGCTGTCGGTTGACCATAAAGTTGCAAATGGTGCTTATGCGGCACAGTTCCTTGATTTCGTCAGGAAAGTTCTTGAGGACACAGCGAATTTTGAGTGATTTGTGGTTATTAATAAAGTTTAAAAGCGATGCTGAATGGATTTAGCATCGCTTTTTTTGCATGATGGTGTGAAACTGGAAAAAGAAAAACAACAATGATGTTGTTTTTTGTAAACATGTCGATAAGTTCTTATTTCATAGATATTTAGTGTTAATCTAGCTTTATATTGAATATGTCATGTTGTTTTTTATAAACATACATGTCTATTTGTTATATAGCTTTTTGCAGGGAGAATACAGATAAAGGTTAATGCTGTTAAATTGATATGGGTTTTAAGTTCAAAATCAAGGATATGCAGGATGCCTTTGTTTATAATTTTTGATCTTGTTGGTTGGCATAGTTTTTGCGGCTACCATTCTTAATAATTTTGTAATTATATATTGTTGTTTTTTTTGAAAAAAAGGGTGGCTGATGGAAGAAACGAACATTGAAGGCGAACTTAAAGAGTTGGTAAAAGAGGTCGGGGGCAATATTGAGCCTCAGTATGAAAAACTAAGACAACTTGCCAGTAAAGTTGATAACAATCAAAAGCAGCTTAAGAAAAGTGTAGATAGTTTGCAGGAGTCGCTCGATTATCTGAGAGTTTGCATCAAATATCAGATGTTTGATTTAGAGGCAACCCGAAGAGAAAATAAATATTTGAGAAAATTGCTTGAGGAACGAGAAGGCTAGAGCGTTGTAAGGGTTTAGAGATACAGTAAGAGGCCGGGCTGATAAGATTTGATAACTTATCAGCCCAGTTTCGTTTTATCAGTTATTGCTCGTTTGCGTCATTTTCAGTTGCGGACATTCCGGGAGATTGCTGCATGCTCTGCATTTGCATTGTCTGAATCATAGTCATTATTTCTTTTAGGTGTTCCTTGGGGATAGCGATATCGAGTTTCATTTGCCCGTTGTCAGCTTTAGCCGCCAGGACGATGTTATTTGTTGTTGGAACATCAGGCATTGGAGGCAGCGGTACCGGTGAGAACATCATAGCTGCTTTCATTATGCGAAGCATATTGAAAGTTACGAATAAGTCAGCATTTTCTGAACCTGCAATTAGACTGAAAGCTTTTTTTATTTCTTCAGGTGTTGTATTTGATGGCAATATTGTTTTGTCTATGAGGCTGTTTATTGTCGCATCATTGTCGGCTCCCATTGTGAAGAGACTCAGGTTTTTTACTATTGCGTATTTAGCCTGTAAACCATCTGCGAACATTAATTTCATCATCTGTGCTTCAGGAGAATCATTGTCCGGTGTTTCAAAGGTGTATTTTAATGAGTTAATATTCGTATTTTTGTATTTGCTTATGTTTTTATCTAATTGAATATTTATTTTCATATCAGGAGAATTCAATAAGTCTTTTTGAGATAGTTCAACCATAGCGGTAATCGCTGTTTGAATTTTTTCACCGTCTTTGATCTTTGTTATAGTTGTTATGTTAAAAAACTGTCCGGGTTTTGAACCAGGCACAATAGATGCAGCCATTGAACCAGAAGTGGTTTCGATGATACTATCAATTATTGTTTTGATTTCTGTAGAATTAGGGTCATTTTGAGGCATCGCCATCATCATTTCATAAGCGAAGCTATTCATAGCTTTAGTCATCGCAGGGCTTGCATTAAGGATGACGTTCATCATAGCAGCGTCATTGAGGTAATGCGTGAAGTTTTCTTTTGGTGCAGTATTGGTCTGGTACATTTCTGCCAGTTGTGTTGTGGGCAAAGCAGTGACAATGAATTGAGCTTTTAACGTTTCTGCGGATGGATTCAGCGTCGCAGAGACAGATTTAGAACTACTCAGCATGCAGTTGAAAGTATCAAAGTATACATCCATCGCTGCTATGGAATTTCCCATCTGTGGATTCTGACTGGCCATCGTCTGCATCATGGATTTGGTTTCCTGGAATTTACTGTTGATGGTCGGACCAAAATTCTTATTTACCTGTTCCATATTGCAGTAGGCCCAGAAAGGCTCTTTAGCTGCGTTTTGTTTTTCAGTTTTATCTAACATAGCAGCAAGTTTTGCTTCTCCATCAGAGCATAATTTTTCTGCTATTTTGATCAATTCATCATCGCTTCCTGATATGCAGATAAGTGCGTATTGTCCAGCTTGTATCATGGATTTGTCCATTGACAGCAGTTTTGAAATTTTTCTGGTATCAGCTCCGCCGCAATTTGGATTTCCTTCGATGAATTTTTTATAATCGGTTATAGGCATTGCGACAGCAATAAATATCGACTGGGGTTGTCCAGGCAGAGCGGCGATTTCACTGGCTTTGCCGAAGATGGCGAAATTACCAGCGGTATTGATACCTGCCAGTTCGGGGCTGCCGAACAATTCACCAAGCTTCATACGCAGCATCATTGAAGTGCCCATGGGGACAGGCGATACACCTGTAAGAAACTGATCTAATGCGCCCAACGCATAATCGAGATTGTTAGCCTTTATGACGAATAAGGTATCTGCCGGCAGCATATCGAGCATGTCATTCGATGCTGATACAGCCGAATCAGCTGATATGCACATAGCAGCAACCAATAATACTAATGCAGCGGATAATCTCAGGTGATGTTTGTTTAACATTGTCATTATTTTTCCCTCTTTAAAAAATATGTTAATTTAAAAACTTATTTAAGAGGTTTTTAGCACAAAAATGGTTTTTTAGCAAATAATTTTAGTGATTAAAATGATTTTTTTAAAAAATACAGGTGTGGTATTACCATAAAAAAGGTTTTTCTGTGTTTTGCGGCTTTTCCAGACTAAATTGCTTGACATGGTGTTAGTTTTTTAGATAACATTATGTTTGTTATAGTGAACACATGCGCGACATGATGCGTAGTCTTAAAAACTATGCAAATAATATGGTAGAAAGGATAAAATGAGTAATATAACCAATTCAATGTTATCGAGCCGTAATTTGATTATTTCTATATTGTTGCTGTTTACAGCATTTGCTTTGCCGGCAATTGGGACAGAATTGTCAGAATTTGAATATCTCAGCGATGCATTTAGTGAGAGGGGGCTTTCTTACAATAGTTTTGGTGAAGTTGGCTGGAATCAGACTTTTAAGCCTTTTTGGCAAGGGGTTCCTAAGCCTTTACAGATAGGTGATAAGGTTTATGAGAAGGGTTTTGGTACCAATGGCAATAGTGAGATAGTATTTAATCTCAACGGCGAATATAAGAGATTTACTGCTGATGTTGGAATTGCGTATCAGGGTGGTAAGGACTTCGGCAGCGCAATTGCCAGAGTTGTGGTTGATGGTAAAGTTTGTTTTGAAACAGAGCCTATGAATGCCCAAACACCTGTGATTAAAGTTGATGTTGATCTTACAGGTGTAAATCAGCTTAAGCTTGTCGGCGATGAGTATAATAAGAATCACTGGAACGATGATGTAGTCTGGTGTGATGCGAAACTTTTTTATAATCCAGAGGTATTCAAAGGTAAGAATTATCTTGAGGTTGGTGCATTTGCAAATATTATCACCTGTGATCCGAATATGAAGGACGGACCTGTAGCCAAAAGAGTTGAACCTTTGTCCAAAGATGTCCTTGTAATGGACAAATATCTGTTTGCTGGCAAGGATGGCAACTACGAAGCTCCTGCCTGGGAAGATGGTAAATGCTGTATAGGGCTTAGGTGGTTTGAAACTCGTAACATAAAAAAGATGGCGATAGAGTTTGCCAAAGGCAGCCCCATGCCGGATGTCAAGACCGCTAAGGTTCAGTGGTGGGTTGGTGATTCGCCTTGGCAGGGCAGTTGGAGGGACCTTACAGGTGAAATTAAAACTGATGGCAGGGTTTGGTTATTTGAAGCTTGCAGCAAAGATATAAATGATGCTCGCAATAAAGGCAGAGATTCCCAAAGTGTCCGTATGGGAGAAGAAAAAATCAGATGGGTTTTCAATAAGGCAGATAAACCCGTGATGATCAGCAAACTTAGTGCCTGGTCTCATTCTTTGACAGATGTTGCAGAGATTAATCTCTCGTTTGATAACCCCTTAAAAAAAGGTAAAGTTGGTAAGGTCATCATGTATAATGGTACTATTGTAAATGGTCCTTTCGGCAAGGAAGTTTATAGCGGTGACTGGAAACTTGATAAGCCTTTGAAGTTAAAAGTTCGATATAAAAATAGCGGTTTTTATACTGCCGACCAGACGAGCATAAGAGTGGAATTTGAAGGTAAGGCTGTTACTATCGCCGTGGCCGATATTTTGAATAAAGGTCCGGTTTTTGCAAATCAGTTTGGCCTCTTCGCATCAGCACAAAACTGTCAGACATCTATAGAAGATTACAAGAATCAAATGGAAGAGAAAAAGACTGTGTTAAACAGGGTCCGCAAGATGGAGGATCAGAGTTTCAAACAGGCATGGGAAAATGTTCACAGGTCTGTTCAGGATGGTTCTCCCATGATGATATCTCTTGCATGCAATAATAAAAAATACGTTGTTGAGCATACAGGAAAGATATGGAAAAATGATGGAGTCGACAAAGATGACGAAGGTGTTGTAACCGTCGCACCTGAATTTGGTTCCGGCAGCGATGTTACCAGGACTCTTTACGGTGGTTGGCTTCCTGTTCCGGTAGTAAGCAGAACTGAAAATGCTGTCACTTATAATCAGACAACTTTTGTCGCACCCTTTGATGAAAAGGCTCCTGATGGTTCACCATGGTGGTATAGAAATAATTCTCTCTGTGTTTCGCAGATAACAGTTGAGAACACAGATAACGTCAGCAGAGATGCGATAGTAAAGTTGAAAATTACAGCAGAAGAGAAAACAAAAACCGCAGCCGATTTGCAACTGCAGGATAACCTTATTGTCGCATCTAAAAATGATAAGGCCCTGGTAGTTACAGATGCAACCGGGCTTGTATTCCTCAAAACCAAGCTTGATGGTGGTACCCTCGAAGTCAGCGGTGTTTTGCCTGCCCACAGTAAAGAGACATTCACTGTGTATGTGCCGAGTTGGGATGTTAAAGTTTGTGATTGTAAAACAGTTGTTTCTAAAAATGATCTGCTTAATATAACTGAGGCTTACTGGAAGAAGCTTGTCGTCGATGCTATGCAGATAGATATTCCCGAGCCTATGCTTTTAAATATTATTCGAGCATCACAAGTAAATTGTTTTCTGGCAGCAAGGGAAAATGATTTTGGCAATCTTATTGCACCGTGGATTTCTTCGGACCGTTATGGCCCATTGGAGAGCGAGAGTCAGGCAGTTATCATTGGTATGGATATGATGGGCCAGGAAGAATTTGCCAGAAGAAGTCACGATTTCTTCCTGAAGAAATACAAACCCGAAGGTTACATGACGACAGGCTATACAATGATGGGTACAGGTCAGCATCTGATGACACTTGGTGAACATTATCAATTGAATCAAAATGACCAGTGGATGAAAAATGCCCAGCCTGTAATGGGAAAAGCTTGCGAGTGGATATTGGCGCAGATTGAGAAGAATAAAAATTTGTATTCGAATGGCGAAAAACCTTATGACTACGGCCTGTTCCCGCCTGGTGTTTATGCCGATTGGGACAGATTTGCATATCATTCTTATTTAGAGGCCTTCTATTATGGCGGTTTGAAAGAAGCAACAGCAGCTTTGCAAAGAGCTAATGATCCGCGTGCCCAGGATATGATTGCAAAGACAGCTCAGTTCAAAGATGATTTTATGAGGGCATATAAATGGACACAAAACAGGTATCCGGTTTTGCGTCAGTCCGATGATAGCTGGGAGCCGGGTAGTCCGTCAATGATAGGATGTTTTGGTCTTGTTGGAGAAATTTATAAAGGCGAAGACTGGAACAGAGCGTGGGCAAAAGATGGCGACAAAGTTTTTCTCATGGTTTTTGCTGGTTTGATTGATGCTGAACAGGAAAAAGCTGAGGTACTCAAAATGGCCAATTATATGGAAGATGTTTCATTCCTGGCTGAAGGTGTGGGAGCCTATACTGTTAAAGAGTCGCAGGAAAACTGGTTTAATATCGGCGGATTTGGAAAGTGTCAGCCTTATTACACCAGACTTTGTGAAGCTTATGCCGACATGGACGATATTAAGCCTTTCCTTAGGGCATATTTTAACCCTATTGGTGGGCTGGTTGATCAGGAGATTCTTACTTTCTGGGAACATTTCCTCAGAGGTGGTGGATGGAACAAGACGCACGAGACGGGTTGGTTCCTTGAGCAGACAAGGATTATGCTGCTGATGGAGCGTGGCAATGATCTCTGGATTGGTCCCTTCATTACGACTCACTGGATGAATGATGGTATGGTTGTTGGTGTCAGACAGGCGCCGAGTAATTTTGGTAAGGTTGATTACAAAATAACTTCACATGCCAATGATGGTTACCTTGAAGCAGAAATTACACCTCCTGCAAGGAATAAGCCTGATTCTATAGTTGTTCGTCTGCGTCATCCACAGGAAAAGAAAATGGTATCTGTAACAGTTAACGGTAAAGAATATAAAGACTTTGATCCTGACAGGGAAATTGTTACAATTAAATCATGGGATGGTAATATAGTAGTAAGGGCTAATTATTAATTTGGAAATATAATATGAAGGCTGGTACTGTTTTAAAGTTTTTAGTTTCGTTCTTTATTCTTGGTACGACTTTTTGTGCTGCAGAAGATATCGAATCTGCAAAGCAAAATGTTGCCAGGTCCATTGATGCCAGATTTGATTTTTATTCGGAAATATCAAGACAGATATGGAATTGGGCTGAACTTGCGTTTATTGAAGATAAAAGCTCCGCTCTTTTGCAAAAGACACTGAAAGATGAAGGCTTTGAAGTTGAAACTGGCGTTGGGGGTATGCCTACTGCTTTTGTTGCCAGTTATGGAAGTGGTAAGCCCGTTATTGGTATACTTGCGGAATTCGATGCTTTGCCGGGGATGTCACAAAAAGTTTCAACTAAACATGAACCTTTAGTTGAAGGCGGAAATGGACATGGTTGTGGGCACAATTTATTTGGTACCGGTTCAACTGCGGCAGCTATCGCTGTTAAGCAGTGGCTTGTTAAATCCGGTACTAAGGGTACAGTAAGGCTATATGGTTGTCCCGCAGAAGAGGCTGGTGGTGGTAAAAGATTTTTGACCGATGCCGGTGTCTTTGATGATGTCGACGCAGTTTTGCATTGGCATCCGTATGACAGAAATGATGCCAGCCCTTACACTACGTTAGCAATGTCGACAGCAAGGTTTAAGTTTCATGGTAAGAGCGCTCATGCAGCAGGCTTTCCCGAATTGGGCAGGTCCGCTCTTGATGGTGTCGAAGCGATGGATTACATGGTGAATCTTATGCGTGAGCATATTAGTCAGGAATCACGAATTCACTATGTAATAACTGATGGCGGCAAAGCACCTAATGTTGTGCCCGACTATGCTGAAGTTTACTATTTCATTCGTCACCCTGATTTGAATGTTTTGAATGATCTTTGTGACAGAATTGCAGCAGCAGCAGATGGTGCAGCCAAGGGTACGGGAACAACAGTTGAATATGAAATAATCAGCGGCTGCCCGAGTATATTAATTAATGATGTACTTTCAAAAGTGGTAGATGAAAATTTGCGAATTGTCGGCGGCATTAAATATACACCGGAAGAAGAAAAATTTGCTCAAGCTATTCATGATACGTTGGGAGAAGATGCATTGCCCCTTGGAGCAGAGAAAATTATTGAGCCTTACGGACATAAAAAAAGTCCATGTTCGACTGATATTGGATATGTAAGCATGATTGCTCCGTCAGCTCAGCTTGTAACCGCTACATGGGTTTCCGGTACGCCCGCACATACCTGGCAGGCAGTTGCAGTTGGTGCCAATAGCATTGCTGAAAAAGGTATGATTGTTGCCGCTAAAACAATGGCACTTACTGCGATTGATCTTTATTCGAATCCGGAGACCGTTAAAAAAGCAAAAGAAGAATTTCTCCAGAGGCGTGATACTGATGAGGTTTACAGGCCTGCGACCAAACTCCAGCCTGAACTTGATATGTATAAACCAAAAGAAAAATAATTGGTGTGAAGCTATATATCTAAAAGGTAGTTATATATACTGTGTAAGTGATTTTTTTCTAAATGGGTTTTCAATATATTATTGTTAGATGCAGCAGCAGCTTTCTTTTTCAGATATTTTTTAAAAATTTTCCCAGCATTGACGCTATTTATTCTTCTCTGCTTTTTCATTTTCTGAACCTCTTATCACAACGTCCTATAATATTACGGCTATTTTATTTTTTATCACTCAACTAAAATGTGTATTTTTGTTGATTTGACAGAAAGCCCCAGCCTTTTTTAGTCGATAAAACGGTACGTGTTGGCAGTCTGGGCATATGGATTGAACGTATTTAATGGCTAGGACGTATAATTAGTTGAGTTTTCAGCTTTATATGTGTATAAAGGAATCTGTCAGGAGGACGGATTTTAATGAAAACCACCTTATACCTGGAGAATAGTTATTTTGTTGGATTTTGGTTTTAAGCACAGAGATAAGCAGTTACAATAGGGTAATAAGCGAACATTGGTATATTTTATTATAGAGGTTTGAAATGTTTGAACGTTTTACAGATCGTGCACGCAAAGTTATGGCTTTAGCAAATCAGGAAGCACAACGATTTAACCACGACAACATCGGTACTGAGCATCTGCTCCTTGGTCTTGTCAAAGAAGGCAGCGGTGTTGGTGCAACTGTTTTGAAAAATCTTGATGTGGACATAAAAAAATTAAGGCTTGAAGTTGAGAAGTATGTAAAGAGCGGTCCGGATATGGTAACCATGGGTAAGCTTCCACAGACACCCAGAGCCAAAAAAGTTATTGAATATGCAATCGAAGAAGCAAGAGCATTAAATCATAATTACGTTGGCACCGAGCATATTCTGCTTGGATTGCTTCGTGAACAGGAAGGAATTGCTGCGCAGGTCTTAATGGGCCTTGGTCTTAAGCTTGAAGATTTGAGGCAGGAAGTATTGAGCCTGCTTGGTGCTGGGGTTGAAGAAACTCCTTCCGATATCACAATGGATATAGATATGAATTCTTCGAAATCTAAACAGCAAAAGAGCAAAACTCCTGCGCTGGATAGTTTTGGTAGGGATCTTACTCAGCTTGCTATTGAAGGTGAGCTGGATCCTGTGATTGGCAGACAAGATGAAATAGAGCGTCTGATACAGATACTTTGCAGGCGTACAAAGAATAATCCCGTTCTGCTTGGTGAAGCAGGTGTTGGAAAGACAGCTATTGTCGAAGGACTTAGCCAGCAGATAATTCATAAAGAGGTGCCCGAAATTCTCAGAAGCAAGAGAGTTGTTGTTCTTGATTTGGCGATGATGGTTGCCGGTACGAAATACAGGGGACAATTCGAAGAGAGGATAAAAGCTGTTATTAATGAAGTCAAGCGAGCAAAGAATGTAATTTTGTTTGTTGATGAATTGCATACACTTGTTGGTGCCGGTGGCGCAGAAGGTGCGATAGATGCATCTAATGTTTTGAAACCCGCATTAGCCAGAGGTGAGGTTCAGTGTGTTGGTGCTACGACGCTTGATGAATATAGAAAGTATATCGAAAAAGACAGTGCCCTTGAAAGAAGGTTCCAGACAATAATTGTTGATCCTCCTTCAAAAGAGGAAACAGTTGATATTCTTAAGGGTTTAAGAGATAGATATGAGGCCCACCATCGTGTAAAGTTTACAGATGAGGCACTTTACCAGGCGGTAGAATTTTCTACTCGTTATATTACCGGAAGATGTCTGCCTGATAAAGCAATTGACGTGGTCGACGAAGCCGGTGCAAGGGTGCGTATTAAAAATATGACGCCGCCGCCGGATTTGACGGAGATCGAAGAGAAAATTGAAAAGCTTCAGGTTGAAAAAGATGAGGCTGTCAAAGGTGCCGATTATGAACGTGCCGCTTCACTCAGAGATGAGGCTCAGCATTTGCTTGAAGAAAAATCAAAAATGCATAAAGAGTGGTACGAAAAAAATAAAGAACAGACTGGTATTGTTGATGAAGAAATCATCGCTGAAGTTGTCAGCAAGATGACAGGCGTTCCTCTTACAAGACTCGAGAAAAAGGAAGCTCAGAGACTTCTTGAATTGGAAGCCGAACTTCATAAGAGAGTGGTTTCACAGGATGAAGCCATTGCCGCTGTATCAAAGGCTGTAAGAAGAAGCAGAAGCGGTCTTAAGGATCCTAACAGACCAATGGGAAGTTTTGTTCTCGTTGGACCAAGTGGTGTTGGTAAAACCTTGCTTGCCAAAGCTTTGGCAGAATTTATGTTCGGTGATGAAAGCGCACTTGTTCAGCTCGATATGAGTGAGTTTATGGAGAAACACAATGTCAGCAGACTTGTAGGCGCCCCTCCAGGATATGTTGGTTATGAAGAGGGTGGTCAGCTTACAGAGAGAATCAGACGCAGACCTTATGCAGTTCTGCTGCTTGACGAAATTGAGAAGGCGCATTCTGATGTTTATAATATGCTCCTTCAGATTATGGATGAAGGAAGGCTAACAGACAGCTTCGGAAGGCATGTGGACTTTAAGAATGTGATTATTCTTATGACCAGCAATATTGGTGCTGACCTTATCAGGAACCAGTCGGGTTTTGGTTTCGGTAAAAAAACTGTTGAAGCAAATTATGAACGTATGAAAGAGCTTCTTAATAAAGAAATCGAACGTCACTTCAGACCGGAATTTATTAATAGGCTCGATGATGTGATTGTATTCAAGGGGCTTACAAAAGAGAATTTGCAGACCATTATTGATTACGAACTGGCGAAAGTGTTTAAACGTCTTATTGAGCATGGTCTCAAACTTGAGCTGACGGAAGCTGCAAAAGAATTTTTGATTAATAAAGGCTACAATCCCGAATTCGGAGCCAGACCTCTTAGAAGGGCAATAGGTCATTATATTGAGGACCCATTGTCAGAAGGAATGCTTAGAGGTGAGTTCAAGAATAAGAATCTTATAAAGATTGATGTTTTTGATGACGAGCACCTCAAGATGGAAGGCTGTCAGGAAGAATCAAAGGCAGCAGATAAACAACCAGAAAAGGCAGTTCCTCTGCCACAATAATTAAATTATGATATCCGATTAAAAAGGCTCTGGTTTCTAAAATCCAGGGCCTTTTTTATTATGTGCTGGTTTATTCTACCGGATTGGGAATGTCTTTTTTCAGACATTCAATTTCTTCGGGTTTTTGCTGAGTTGCAAAAATTTGTTTAAACTCAGCGTTTCCCATCCATTGCACCTGTCCGTCTAATCTTAAAACTACAAATCCGCTTTTGACAAATGGCGAACGGTAGTTTCTTTCGGTATAAGCAAGAATCGTATCAGGCGATGAGTCATAATCAATCCATCGCGATCTGTATTGAAGTTTGCCGAGCCTTAACGAACCCTGAAGATAATCCTTTACTTGCTCGATATAGGATTCCGACGGGATCATGCCGTATTGATCTTTGTGATTTTTTACGATGATGCTGAGGTTATTCATGGATTTTATTGCTTCGGATTTGTTCACATAATCCTTGAAATTCACCATTCCAAACACCGCAATAGCGGTAATGGTTATCACAACAATTACCTCAGTCAACATGGATTTTTGACGTTTCTTCATATTGGGCTTATCGGTTATTTTAAAAAATAACTAAAAAAATCAGTGTATATGTACAACATTGCCTTCGACAGTCAGTTTTTTTTGTTCAAAAAGAGATATTGCCAGCGGATATGCAATGCATTCCTGCTCAAATACTCTCTCTGCAAGTGTATCTGCACTGTCATCATCTTTAACAGGACAGCCTAATTGCACAATAATTGGCCCATTATCATATTCATTCGTGCAGAAATGTACCGTACAGCCGCTAATTTTACATCCTGCTTTTAGAACAGCTTCATGAACATGATGCCCCCACATCCCCTGACCACCGAAACTGGGCAGCAGAGCAGGGTGTATGTTCATAACGCGATACTTGTATTGGGTTGGAATTTTCCAGAGACAAAGCCAACCTGCCTGAATAACCAGATCAACCTTTGCTGCGATCAATTCTCTTTCTATTTGCCTGCTGAACTGATCAACATCGGGGTAGTCCTTTTTCCGTATTATTTTAACGCCATAGCCGATATTTTTAGTTCTTTCAACTCCTGCTGCTGTAGAACGAGAGCTTATTACCAGCGATATTTCAGCATTAAGCACCCCTTTTTTAATTTGTTCGTCAATGTTGAGAAGCGTTCTTCCGCCGCCGCTTATTAATACTGCCAAGCGTATCGGTTTTTGTTTTTTCTTCAAGGCTTGAGAATCATTTTTAATTTCCACATCAGCCGAACTATCCAATGCTTTATTTACCAGCACGTCGGCTTCTTTATTTTTCTCGCGATAAACGTGAATAACATCCCAGCTGCTAAAACCTCTCAAGAGAGTCATTATCTCATCGTAATATTCTTTTAAACAAGCATTTTTGACACGATATTGGCCGTTTATCTGCTTTACAATTAACTCGCTGTCGCTGAAAAGCTGTATTTCATTGGCTCCCATCTCTTTGGCGTGCTGCAAAGCGTTTAAAATACCGGTGTATTCAGCGATATTGTTTGTAGCATTGCCGAGAAAAAGACCTTTTGCTACGAGTTGAATGCCGCTGTCCGACGTGATTACAAAGCCGCAAGCCGCGGGCCCAGGGTTGCCTCTGCTTCCGCCGTCGGTATAAATTTTTACTTTTTTTAAAGATACGGGCACTTGCTGGTTCCTTAAAATAGTGCTGAACACAAAACAGGATTTAGACACAAACACCAAATGGTTAATCCCGAATCATGTTTGCATAAAAAACTATTCTTCGTGATCCCGATCAAGGCAAAGTATCCTTGTACAGTTAGGGCAGCGAATAATATCATCTTTTGTTAGCAGAAGATTGACAGTTTCAGCAGTTATTCCCATGAAACAGCCGCCACAGCTATAAGGCCCATTGCCGCTGCCAAGCCCTTCTATTGTTGCTATTGCTTCGCCATCATAAGTTTCTGCGACCCTGTTGAAAATTTCAAGTGGTTCAGCTGGGATATCTTTAGCAGCTAAGTTCCATTCCATTTGTATTTCTTCGATCTCTTTTTCGAATTTTACCGCAGAAATCTCGGAATCTTTTCTTATTTGCTCAAGCTTATCTTTTTGCTCTTCGACTTGTTTTTGCAGATCATTGCATTCTGCTTCATCAGTCTCGATATCTTTGAACATTTCAAGTATTTGAGTTTCAATCTTGGAATTGTCCGCTCTTGATGTATTAAGCTGTGTCAAAACAACCGCGTATTCCTTGTTTGTTTTGGCAACATTTAAAGATGCCCTTAACTTGGCAATTGAGTCATCTCTGGTCTTTAGTTCCAGTTCGAGACGATCCGCCTGTAACCTGCCAAGCTGAAGTTCTTCTCTTTTGGCATCAAGGCTGCCCTGAAGCGTCCTTATCATGTTTTCCTGTATGATTACATTTCTTCGACATCTTGTAAGCTTTGATTTTGCTGCGCGTAACCTATTTTCAACACTTTGCAGTTTTATCAACCCATTTAACACAGGTCCCATTTCTACTCCTTGTAATGAGATGATCGTAATTTATTTTCAAGCCCCTCATTATGTTAATTTAGGTCAAACTTGGCAACTGTTTTTTTAAGTTTTTTTCTTTATTGAGGCGGTTTTCCAATCGAAATGCTTGTTATGTTGTGACAAAAACATCAATTATTTGAAGATTAGTTGGAATTTTACTTTTATTTTTATATAATCGCGTTATATGAAAGATTTATTAAAAAAACTTATTCAGGCAGATACAACGTTAAGTAAAGGCGAAATTAAGGCCGCCCAGTTAATTAAAGAGGAATTGCAAAAAGTATCCGTACCATGTGAAGTTGATACTTGGGATGAAAACAGGGCAAATGCCATTGTTCATCTTAAATCAACTGGCGAAAAGCCTGCTTTGCTGTTTGTTTGCCATATAGATGTTGTACCGCCTGGAAATGTAAAATGGGTTTATCCGCCTTTTTCTGGGACAGAGAAAGATGGAAAGATTCATGGCAGGGGGTCGGTTGATATGAAGGGTGGAACCGCTGCCATCGTCAAGGCCATTAAAGAAATAGTTGAATCTGGAGTTAAGCTTAAAGGCGATTTATTGCTTGCCGCCACCGCTGGTGAAGAAACTGACAGTTGCGGGGTCAAAAGGTTTGTTGAATCTTTCAGCACTAAAATGCCGGCATTGGCAGGGGTTGTTCTTCCCGAGCCTACAAATTTTGAAGTGATTACTTCTCATCGTGGATTATTCTGGGTAAAAATCGTTACCAGAGGCAAAACAGCTCATGGCTCAACGCCTCATTTGGGTATTAACGCTGTATTATTGATGCATAACCTTTTAACCGAGCTTAATGAGTATAAAAACAGGATACCAACTGGGGTCTCCATGAGCATTAACATGATTTCAGGAGGTAAAGCTCTTAATGTTGTGCCAGATGAGTGCACTGTCGGGATTGATTTCAGAACTGCGCCTGAGTATGAACATGGCCAAATTACCTCTGACCTTGAAGGTATATTTGCAAAACTGAAAAATCAGTATCCTGATTTTAATGCACAAATTACCGTTGCCAAGCAGACTGATCCGCTGAACAGTGACAATAACAGCAAATTTATTAAAGACGCTTGCAGGATTGTAGGGGCTAAAAGTACCACACATGCCAATTATGCTACGGATGGGCCGCTTGTCGCAGGATTTTCAGCACCGGTTATTATTTGCGGTCCGGGTAATTCGGACTCTTGTCATAAACCTGATGAGTGTATTGATTTTTGTGAAGTCGAAAAGGCTGTCGACTTTTATAAAGCACTTATATTAGAGTATCTGGTATAACGCTGAGATGCTTTTATTTTAAAATTTAAATTCATCTTTGAATACCGTTTGAAAATCGTAAACGTTGTCAAAATCTTCAATGGTATCTGTTGGTTGTGCACTCATCCATTTATTTTCGATCATCAGATAAACGATTTCACCGAAATCACGAGTTGTTTTTACTCCGCTGTTGTTTAACACCAGCTTTGCAAGTCTGCCCCAGTTTTCGATAGCGAACATTTTTAAACCTCGGCAAAGTGTCTGTCCGCTGATATGATCCGGTCTGCTGACTAACTTTTCAACGCTGTAGTTTAAGCCTTCATATACAAATTTAACTATCTCTGGGCTGAAGCGTCCATCTTTCAAAGCTATTTTTTCGATGTTTCTTTTCATTTCTCATCATCCTGTCTATAAGTTCCAGCCTTTTTTGTTCCCCAGGGGTTAAGACAGTTTATTTTATGCGTTGCCCAGGTGTTGCTCCCTTGTCAACAGAGAGCATGAAAATATCTTCTCCGCCAGGCCCAGCTGCCAGTATCATTCCTTCTGAAACCCCGAATTTCATTTTTCTAGGCTTCAGGTTAGCAACACAAACCACAAGTTTTCCTATCAAATCTTCTGGTTTATAAGCTTTAGCAATACCTGCAAATACATTTTTCTCAATGCCTCCCAGGTCCAGTTTCAATGCTAACAGCTTGTCTGCTCCATCAACAGGACCAGCTGAGATAACTTTGGCAATTCTCAAATCGGCTTTTATAAAATCATCAATTGTACACTCTTGGGCAATTGGTTCGATTGGCAATTGGGGTTTTTCTTCTTTAGCAGGCTGTTGAGGCTGGCCTTGCTTACTTTCTTCGATCATAGCATCCACCTGTTCTTTTTCTACTCTGTCAATTAATTTTTTAAATTCATTAATGCTGTGGTTCTCAAGTGTTTT
Organism: uncultured Pirellulales bacterium; assembly: GCA_964492365.1. Classification (GTDB taxonomy): domain Bacteria; phylum Planctomycetota; class Phycisphaerae; order Sedimentisphaerales; family Anaerobacaceae; genus JAGLTN01. Next base: position 28,214 of record CAZBKA010000006.1, read on the forward strand.
TTCAACATCAGCAAAAGTCAAAGAATCAACATTGAGAAACTCTTCAACCTTCTTGGCATATTCCGGCAATATTGGTTTCAGATAAATAGTTAATATTTTCACAGCAGTCATTACAGCCGTCAAAGTTGTCCTGGTTTTTTCGAGGTCTTCTTTGATAGTCTTCCAAGGCTCATTGTCTTCGACATATTTATTAGCATCATCAGCAAGAGAAACTATCATCCGAACAACAGATGCATAGTTCAGGCTTTCATAATCTCTAATGATTTCATCTTTTGCTGACACCAGTTTATTGATAAGCTCTTTGCCGGTTTTGTCCAGCGTTCCGGTTTTACCATTGAGTTTATTATTGAGCATAGGCCCCGAACGCGAAGCAAGATTAGCGAATTTACCAACGAGATTTGAGTTGGTTTTATTCACAAAGTCTTCGATACTCAGATCAAGGTCTTCAGCGCCGCCTGTAAGTTTGCTTGCATAATAATATCGCAGGTATTCTGGGTTAAGGTGATTCAAATAGGTACTTGCTTTTACGAAAGTGCCTTTTGATTTGCTCATTTTTTCACCGTTGACAGTTAAAAAGCCGTGCACGAAAATTTTATTGGCAGTTTTGTATCCAGATCCTATGAGTGTTGCAGGGAAGAACAATGCATGAAAATACATTATATCTTTGCCTATGAAGTGATATAGTTCGTATTCACCGCTGTTCCAGAGTTTTTCAAAATCAAGCCCGTTTTTGTCACAGTAATTTTTCGCCGACGCCATATACCCGATAGGGGCATCAAGCCAGACATAGAAAAATTTATTTTCTTCGCCTGGAATCTCAAAACCGAAATAAGGCCCGTCTCTTGAAATGTCCCAGTCTTTCAAACCGGAATCGAACCATTCATTCAGCTTATTCGACATTGTCTGTTGTGTGTAGCCCGAGGCTATCAGTTTTTTCAACTGAGGTTCGTAGTCTGCAAGTTTGAAAAACAGATGTTCACTTTTTTTAAGTGATGGTGTATTGCCGCAAACCGAACAGTGGGGTTCGATAAGGTCAGTCGGACGATATGTGCTGCCGCATTTATCGCATGAGTCGCCATATTGATCCAAAGCCTTACATTTTGGACATGTGCCCCTTACGAACCGGTCAGGCAAAAACATTTTGCAGTTTTCACAGTAAGCCTGTTCGACATTTTTTCTCTCTATTGAACCTGTTTGTTTAAGACGTTTGTAAATTTCCTGACTGAACTGCTTATTTTCAGGAGAATGTGTTGAATAATAATTATCGAATTCGATGAAGAAGCGGTCAAAGTCTGCTTTATGCTCTTTGTGTACACCTTTTATAAGTTCTTCAGGAGCAATGTTTTTATTTCTTGCGCTTATCATGATTGGTGTGCCGTGGGTATCATCCGCGCAGAAATAGAAGCATTGATTACCGCAGGTTTTCTGGAACCTTACCCATATATCAGTCTGGAGATACTCTACAAGATGCCCTATGTGAATAGGACCGTTTGCGTAAGGCAGAGCTGATGTTACGACTATTTTTCGAGACATATTTCCCTCTGGATATTATTGCTGTTGAGCCTCATCTGGTTTATTATTTTCTTGATTATTGTTTTGTACCTGGTTGTTTTCGGTACTGTTGTTTTCTGTTCGGCTGTTTTCTACGGTATTATTTTGGCTGTTGCCTTTCCTTCTGTTGCCTCTTCGGTTTCTTCGTTTATTTCCGGGACGTTTCAAATTACCATTACCGTTGGTATTACCATTACCATTTTCACTAGCATTAGCATCATTGTTGGTATCAGTATCGGTACTGACAATATTTTTGTTCTCGTTTTCGGTTTCGATTTCCTTATTATCATCGCTGCTGTAATCATTTTCATTATTGTCTTCAGGAGCTTTTTCAATCGGAGTTTTTACGAACTCTCTATGTTGCTGTTTGGTATTGCTGTTCTCAGCGGCAGCTATTTCTTCTGCCGTGATTATCTTAATATCATCCAGCGGGACCGCAGTTTTTTCGCCGTCAGTATGTAATACAATTACCAATTGGGTAAGTATCTGGGTGTCAATTACTCTGCCGATTCCATGAGGTGTTTTTACTGGTGTATTCCTGCGAGGCAACGCTTGCTTCAGTTCTGTATACGTCATGTCTTCGTAACGCAGACAGCATTTCAACCTTCCGCAATACCCAGATATCTTAGAAGGGTCAAGAGTGGCTTTTTGCATTTTTGCCATTCTCATATTTACGGGTTTTAATGCTTTGAGAAATTTCTGACAGCAGCATTGTTGACCGCATGTTTCATAATCCCCCAGAAGCTTCGCTTCGTCTCGCGAGCCTATCTGACGCATTTCTATTCGGGTCTGATATTCATGTGCAACCTGTTTTACTAGTTCACGGAAATCAATTCTTGCTTCGGACATAAAATAAAAGATCACTCTTTCCCCGCCGAAAATATGTTCAGCACTGATGATCTTCATAGGAAGTTTCAATTTTTCTGTATATTTTTTACAGCAGTCAATTTCCTCTTTTACTATTTGCCTGAGGTGCTTCTCCTCATTCAGATCCTCTTCGTCAGCAAATCGTATAAACTTTCCGATACTTTTTTCGGTTACTTCTATTTCGCTGTCGTCATAATATTCCTGAACCTGTTCTTTGCTCATCTTGAAACAACCAGCTTTATATCCTGCCAGATTTCCTCCAATAGTGCCGAGCTCCAGGCCTCTTTCGGTTTTTATGACTACTCTTGTAGGTTTTTTAGGAATGTGTTTTTCTGTATGTTCGAACCAGCCCATCAGGTTCATCAAACCATAGCGCACAAGCATGTATTTTTTATTTTTGTCGAGTTTCGGTTTTTGAGTCTGGCTATTTTCCATTATGGCAATATATCCTGAATAATCCGTAAATTTAACTTAAACACTCATTTTATCAAAATCTGCGAGATTTAACAACAATTGCTCAAAAATAAGTTTTTCATTAACTGAGGCTTCGAGCCATTCAAGGCTTTTGTGCAGTTCTGATACCTTTTCCGATGCCTGATCGGGTGTAAAAAGGCTTTTTATCGCATTAATCTGCTGTTTCTGGTCAGAATTGATAGCTTTTTCCAATCCCGTTATCTCTGCTTTCATAACGTCGAACATCGCAGATATTATAACCAAAATCAAAAATTTTGATGTTCTTCTGCTTATATCCGATTTGCTTATATCTGGTTCAAGTTTGCTCCAGATACCTGATATTTGTTTACCTGCCTGAATAAATTTCTCAGCAGCATCAAGGCTCTCCGGGTATTTATATGTAGCCAGAAGGTGGATAAGTTCTTTTTTCTTCTGATATAGTTCCGTTTCACCGTTTTCGAGTCTTGCCCAGCTGCATGCCTGACCTATGCTCGCCTGCGAAAGTCTTGCGAAATAGGTCGATTTTTCAGACGTCAAACCAAGCAGGTTGAGCTTATGAATAATTTTGTCTTCTGATATCGGGCCGAAACGTATTATCTGACAGCGGGATTTTGTTGTCGGCAGCAGGTTATCCAGACGGGAGGTAATAAGGATTATCGTGCAAAAAGCAGGGGGTTCCTCCAGCACTTTCAGCAGACTGTTTTGAGAAGAAGCATTGAGCTTTTCCGCTTCGTTAACGATAAAAACTTTTTTTGCTGAGTGTGTTGGTTTTGCAGAAACCTTTTCTATCAGAAATTCTCGGATTACATCTACAGGCATTTGTACAGGACTTTTTTTACCCTTGCCCTCTCTGGTGAATTCGAGAAGCTCTTTATATACAAGCTGTAAATCCGGGTGCGAATTGGCCTCTGCCATTTTGCATGAGCTGCATTGCCCGCAACTGTCAGCAAAACCTTTTTCTTCTACAGGATTTTCGCACAAAAGCAGTTTTGCCCACTCAACAGCGGTTTTATGTTTACCTGTTCCATCATTGCCTGCAAAAATGTATGAACTCGACAGCTTGTCTGCATGTCTTGACCGTTGTAACAGCTCTATCGCTTTATCCTGGCAAAATATTTCTTTAAGTGACATCTATTTCCAGGCTGCCTCAATATGATTGATTATATTTTTGTGGACGGTTTCAATATCATCTTTGGCATTCACAACTTTAAAACTTTCCATATCTTTAGCGAGTTTGAGAAAACCCTGTCTTACTTTTTCATGGTAGTCTTTGCTTTTCTGTTCCATCCTGTCAAGCTCTGCATTTAGTCTTGGTTTTGCCCCTTCCAAATCAATATCGAGTATGATAGTAATATCAGGCCACGATCTTTCCAGGCTGTCCTCTGCCAATTTTATAACCTTTCCTATCCCGAATCCGCCCGCATACCCCTGATATGCACATGTGCTTGAAAGCCAGCGGTCAAGAATGACACATTTGCCTCCTGTTAATGCCGGTGCAATTGATTCGCTGTAAAGCTGCGCCCTGGCTGCCATATACAGCAGCAATTCACATCTCGTGTCCATTTCTTTGTGAACCGGATCAAGAAGAATGTCTCTTATTTTTTCACCGATAACAGTTGTACCAGGGTCACGAAAGTTCACTGCTTCTACTCCATTATCACGCACCCACTTCGTAAAAAGCTTTGTCTGTGTGCTTTTTCCGCACCCGTCAGGCCCGTCGAATACGATAAATTTTCCTTGTAGTAGCTCTTTCAATTTTCACCTTCTGTTATATCAGATTCAGATTTATTTTCATTATCATACAATAAATTCAGGGATGAGACAAATCTTATCGCTGCAACAGATATCACCAGGATGAAACATTGATTTATGATGGTCGGTAATAATGACATTATTTTCTGGTATTTTAATTCTATTTCGAAATCAGGCAACAGCAACCATGTTAAATTTACTGCCATCTGTATTAAAAATAGTACCACGATCCCTTTAGCCTCCTTAAGCTTGCAGTATTTAAGCATACTTAAACCAAAGGCTATTGGAACATCGTTTACAATTATTAATGCCGGTAGGAAAATTATAAATTTCATAAAAATGAGCGTGACAATGATGTAATCGATAATTGCGAGTTTTTCAATAACAGGAATAAATTTTTCAGGATTTGAAGCGATAGCTTCCTGGGGTACTAAAAAAGGCATCACGATTAACGTGGCCGCAAAATATATTGTTATGTAAAGCATGCCGAGCAATACGAATCGCCATAAGAATTTTTTCCCTTCTTTTAAAAGGGTCAATGGTTGTTGAGGCTCATCGCCGCTTTGCTGAACTGTTTTCAGAAACCCTGTTTTGAATAACAGAAAAAATGCCATTATTGCCAAAGAAAGAAATATGACTGCCGCTTGAGGTGAAGCGTTATCCTTCTCTATAGTAATAGAATTCATATTCAAAAAACCTAAAGTCAACCCCAACCCAACTAACAGCATTGCTTCAGGCCAGCGGTTTTTTAATATTGATATTGCTTCTTTAATATATGTCACAATTACTTATCCATGTATTATTTAGAAAGTGTAAAATTTTCTTTGCCGACGATAGATTTCATCATTCTGCAAAATTCTATATCAGGGTTCACTGATAAGCTTTTATCTGCTGTTGCACAAACCCTGCCTTTATCTGTCTGTATAGTGATGCAAAAACTGCTTCTGCCCTTATGGCGTTGGCACAGAGTTTTTATCCTGCCAAGCGTTTCTTTATTTATTCCATTTGAAAAAAGCTGAATATTAACCTTGGCAGCAAGTTTTTCCGTCACATCTTCTATTGCGATTAATTCCTCTGCGAATATGTTAGGTTTCTCCCGCTTGCAGTCGACCGTCCCCTTCACAAAGACTATTTTATCTTCAACAAGATGGTCCATCTGTTTTGCAAGAGTTTTCGGGAACACTACAACTTCAGCTTCCCCCTGGAGGTCCTCAAGCACAAAAACCGCCATTTTTGAGCCTGCATTTCTCCCGTTCTTGGTTACAATCTGTCTGATTTTTGTTATCATACCACCGATGATAATTTCCTTGTCCTGACTGCAATTCTCAAGTTGAGAAGAGTTTACACTCGAGTAAACATTGATTATCTCAGCATGTTTGCTCAGCGGATTGCTTGTAACATAAAAACCAAGCACCTGTTTTTCAAAGGCAAGCATCTGCTGTTCAGGCCAAGGATCTACATTCGGCAGACCATTAGATTCACTTTCTTTTTGTTCTTCAGTTGTCATTCTGTCGAAAAAATTCATCTGCCCATTGACTTTGTCAGCCTGCAGAGAAGAACCAACCTGCATCGCGGACTCCAATCCAGCCATCATCTGTGCACGGTTTCCGCCAAGCCTGTCAAAAGCACCTGCTTTTATCAATGCCTCCACAACCTGTTTATTCGCTGCTCTCATATCAACATTTTCGCAGAAGTGATGAAGGGTCTTAAATTTCCCAGCTTGCTGGCGAGCCTTAATAATCTGCTCAACCGCCTTTTCGCCTATCCCTTTTACCGCTGCCAAACCAAACCGGATAATACCTTTTTTCTCTGCTTTAGACTCTGCATCTTTATAAAGAGGGGTAAAGTCAACCATACTTTCATTAATATCCGGTGCCAGTATTTCGATCCCCATCTTTTTACATTCACTAATATAGTCTACGACCTTTTCAGTGTTGTCACCGTCATATGTCAAAAGTGCAGCCATAAACTCGACAGGGTAATGTGTTTTCAGCCACGCCGTCTGATATGCGATAAATGCATAACGAGTTGAGTGACTTTTATTAAAACCATAACCTGCGAATCGTTCGATAAGGGCGAATATTTCCTCCGCTTGTTCCGCGGTAAGATTTTTCTTCAGACAGCCTTCTATAAATTTTTCTTTTGCTGACTCGATGACTTTCAGCTTCTTTTTGCTGATAGCTTTAATCATCGTATAAGCTTCACGCAGCGGCACATCACCCAGGCGGTTTGCAATACGCATGATCTGTTCCTGGTAGATCATAATGCCGTATGTTTCCTGCAGTACCTCTGTTAATATCTGATGAGGCGTCGTCCATTTCTCGCCATGCTTACGCGCAATATAATCCGGAATAAGCGTCATAGGTCCAGGACGGTACAACGCATTGGCAGCGATAAGATCCTCGATCCTGTCAGGCTTCATCTTCATAAGAAGATCCTGCATCCCGCCCGATTCGAACTGGAACACACCCTTTGTATTGCCATTACTGAAAAGCTCGAAAACCTGCGGATCTTCAATGTTAATCTTATCCAGGTCAATTTCAACGCCGTGAATTTGCTGTATCAAATCTCTTGCACGTGCAAGTACACTAAGCGTTTTCAAGCCAAGAAAGTCCATTTTCAGCAGACCGGCTTTTTCAACATACGACCCTTCATACTGCGTTATCAAATCATCTGACCCCGCAGCTTTATAAACTGGAATATATGTCTCCAAAGGCTCCTGCGCAATAACCAAACCACAGGCATGTACCGAACTGTGCCTTGCCAGCCCTTCAAGCTTTTTGCAAATATCGATTACTTCGCGTATCTCGGAATTCGTTTCATATATCTCTTTTAGATCAGGTTCTGCTTCGATGGCTTTTTCCAGTGTCATCTTCAGATCATCTGGAACGAGCTTGGCGAGCCTGTCAGCTTCGGGTAGCGGAATGTTTTTCACCCGGCAGACATCCCTGATAACACCCTTGGCCTTCATCGTACCCATAGTTGTTATCTGAGCAACATACCCGTATTTGTCTCTTACATAATCAATGAGCCTCTGCCGATTCGCCTGGCACATGTCGATATCGATATCAGGCATTTCGTCACGGTCAGGGTCCATGAAACGTTCAAACAGCAAATCGTATTTCAACGGATCAACATTGCAAAGCCCCAGGCAATACCCGACAATAGTTCCAACGCCAGAACCCCTGGCCCCAACCGGAATATGATTATCGTGTGCCCATTTGCAAAGCTCCCAGTTAATCAAAAAGTAACTCGAAAAGCCCTTGCCCTCGATAACTTCCAGCTCACGTTTTATTCTTGCATCTATCTCTTCAGTTATCTCGCCATAAAGTTTTTTTGCGTTTTCATTGCATATTCTTGTCAGAAATTCTTCAGGCGTCGACCCGTCGTCCGGAACAAATACCGGTGCATGACGGGTTTTAGTATCTATTTCTACATTGCATCGCTTAGCGATTTCCAGCGTGTTATCACAGGCCTGAGGAACATCAGAAAAAACATTTCGCATTTCCTGCGAGCTTTTTACATACAGATCACGAGGATATATCATCCTGTCGGGGTCATTTGCCATCTTACCCGTGCCGATACAGCATAAACAGTTATGTGCCTCATAATCATCAGCATCGAGAAAGTGCGCATCGTTTGTCGCTACCAGCGGAATTGACATTTTATTCGCAAGCTCTATCAAAGCAGGTCTTGCATTGGTATCATCGTTTTCATGGGTTTGTATTTCGATATAAAACCTGTCATCGAAGATATTCAGATAGCTTTGAGCCGCTTCTTTTGCGCCTTCTTCATCACCTTTAGTTAAAAGCCTGGCAATTTCACCGCTGATACAAGCGGAGGAACATATCAGCCCTTCATTAAGCTCCGACAGAATTTCTTTATCTATTCTTGGTCGATAATAAAAACCCTCGGTGTAGGCAATTGATGTCAGTTTGATAAGATTTTTATAGCCTTTCCCGTTCATCGCCAACAGAATCAGGTGATAAGAGGCATCTTTCATACTGGCTTTTTGTTTATTGAATCGGCTGTCAGGCGAGATATAAACCTCACAACCGATGATAGGTTTAATCTCCGCCGCTTTCGCTTTAGTATAAAACTCCAATGCCCCGAACATGTTCCCATGGTCAGTTACCGCAACCGCCGGCATATCCAGGGTTTGACATTTTTTGATAAGCTTATCTATAGAAATAGCACCGTCCAGCAGTGAATACTGACTATGAAGATGAAGGTGCACAAATCCTTTTTCTGACATAACTTAAGTAATCCCTTAAAGAAAAATTTCCACCCCAATGATAGCCGTAAAACCCCCTGTTGTCAACACCGCATAATTTCTGCAACTATGCGGTATCAATCCGAGCCATGAATATAAATTACTGACTAAATCATCTTACTCAGTTATCGCTGCAAAAACCAGTTCTACTTAATTGATGACTTGGCAATATCAATCACCTCGAAATGAAACTCGCCGCGAGGGATTGTTACCGATGACTTGTCTCCTGTCGAGAGCCCGACAATAGCATCTCCTACTGGTGAGTGAATTGAAATACCATCTGTTTTTATATCAGCATCAAAAGGGCCCAGCAGCTGATAAGTCACTTTCTTTTGAGTATCCAAATCTAACAAAGTTACAACAGTGCCGAACATCGCCCGATTACACTCAACCATCGTACAATCAACGACTTCTGATCGGTTTATTTGCGTTCTCAATTCTCCGAGACGACCTTCGATAAAGCCTAGTTCCTGTCTGCCGTAAATATATTCGCCGTTTTCCTTTAGATCACCATGTTCACGGGCTTCACTAACCCTTTTACGAACTACAATTCGTTCTTTCTCAAGCTCACTCAGTTGTTCTTTAAGCTTTTCGAAACCAGTTTGCGAGATTTTAACTAGATCAAACATCCTAATATACCTTCATATTATCAAATAGTTTTTCTGATATGACATACAGGCAAATTCGTCCCAGCTGTCGTCATTTCTCATGTAACATTTACCTTTTCAGCTAAGCTACGCCGCAGAGCCTCTTATTCAGCAAAACACCAAACCTGCCTTAATAGCATAAATCACAATAAAAGTCGACTGAATTTCTAAAATCACAACCGCCAACCGCCGGAAAGCAATATTCATGAAGATTTCATATACCAAAGGCCCGTGTTGACATTGCAAGGCCAATTTTCAGGCAACTGCCAATCATAACCTCTCGCAATCGTTTCATCATCTGTTTGACACCCCAGTTTTGGCCCCAAGGTCTGTGGGCGTGGTTTCTCCCATTTTTTCAAAACAACTACAAAAAGAAAACTCCACCCTTTCAGCATAAAAATAAACATTTTCTCTTTTTCTTATAGTTTCGATGGAAATTCTGTTGACATAATCGTTACAATCACTACAATTGTCACCATCTCAAAAGGAAGCAGGATATTTGAGGAAGAAATTTAACCCAGACAGTTGTGGCTGTCACTTTAATTGGAAAGGAGGAAGTAAGCCCAAACCATATCGACGTTGTTAAAATCACAAATAAAAAACAATTTTTAAGGGAGTAAAAAATGAAGAAAAACTTTTTGTTGTTGCTGTTTGTAGTGTTGCTTTCAAGCTGTAATTTAACGTTAGCTGCTGGGCTTATACTAAATGAGTATAATGCTGTTGGTGGTAGTAAATTTCTAGAGAACGGTGGCATGGATAGTGCCTTTGGCAGTACTGTAGGAAATGGTGGTGACTGGTTTGAATTAGTAGTAATTACAGATCATCTGAACATACAAGGCTGGGATTTGGTAATAGCATCAGGTGATGGTAGTGGTCTTTTAACATTCACAAACAATAGTTTATGGAGTGATCTTCGTGCAGGTACAATTATAACTATTTCAGAAGATCAAACTCAAAACGACTCCTATGTCCCAGAAACTGGAGACTGGGTGATAAATGTTTGTACGAGTTCAGGAACCTATATAAGTGGAGGAAATTTCCCTGTAAACAATAACAATTGGCAATTAACCATCAGAGACAGTGCTGATAATGTTGTTTTTGGACCAGCCGGTGAGGGATACCAGACAGCAAGTGGAATCAATAGCCAAGAAGTATGTATTCTGACAGAGTCCCCAAGTTCTACAATCACTAAAGATTCATATTACGATGGGAGTGTTTTCAGTACTTTTGGTTTGCCTAACCCCGGGCAGTCTTTTGCCAATTTGCGTTCCTGGGCCACTTTAACTCTTGCATTTGATGACAGTGATTTGTATGCAGCTTCCGGCATTATTGATGATTCAACCGATCCTTTGCAAACTACTGGTGTTGGTTTTACCATTGGATGTCCTCAGGGGTACCTTGGTAATGTAGCACTTAATGTAACACCCACCAGTAATAATGCATTTACATGTACACCTGGCGGAACTCCAGGTACTGCTTCACGTTCCTTGATAATTGAACCTTCAGCAGTATGCTATAATGTACCTGTTACGATAACTGCAAGTGTTACTATCAATAATAATGTGTATTCACAGGTTATCCGTTTTTATTATTCAGCGTCGCTTTCTGCTGCCACAGACGCAAGATATCATAATGGCTTCGGTGATGCTTCCACAGTAATTCCTATTGACAGTGACTATATGTTAGTTGCCAATGATGAGGCCATAGGCAGTAACAAAGCACCAATTTACCTGTATGAGCGTAATCTATCAAGTTCGAAAATTAACGAGTTTGATTTTACTAGTGATCTTGGTTTGAATAGTGAAAGTAAAGAAGTTGATATCGAAGCTTCTACTCGTGTTGGTAACACAATATATTGGATGGGGTCGCATGGCAATGGGGATGGCGGGGACAGTAAACCTGATCGTTGTCGCCTCTTTGCTACAACTATTTCAGGCACCGGATCAAGTACCAGTCTGACTTTTGCAGGTTACTATGCTGGTCTTCGTGATAAATTAATAGCTTGGGATGTTGCTGCCGGAGACTACTATGGCTTATATGCCAGTGCTGCTGAAGGAATTGATCCTAAAAGGGATGATGGTTTCAACATTGAAGGTCTGACAATGGCACCAGATGATGAAACTGCATATATATGCTTCCGGGCACCATTAGTTGGGGCCAACTCTGATAAGGCACTAATTGTTCCGATTACTGGAGGAGCAGTATCAGGGGTTGAAACATATACTACTTTTCAATCTTGGTTTACCAATCGCGCAACAGCAGACCCTATTTTTGGAAATCCGATAGAGCTTGACCTTGGTGGTCGTAGCATTCGTTCCATTGATAAAAACAGTTTAAATGAATATCTGATTGTTGCTGGTTCACCTGGCGATACAGGCGTCGCACCTGACGATTTCAGATTGTACCTGTGGTCAGGCAATGCAAATGATGCTCCAGTATTGTTGCTGGATGATATGACTGCATTGATAAGTGAAGGCGGAAGTATCGAATCTATCGTTGAAGTACCATCTTCATTAGTTGGAACTTATGGTATTCAGTTTGCAATGGATAATGGAACAACAAAATGGTATGGCTCCACAAATCAAGAGTCTAAATTATTACTCCCAGGCCATCAAAAATTCCGCACCGATTGGCTCCAAGCGGATTATAGCTGTACTAGCACTTGCCAAATGGACTTCGATGAAGATGGATGGATAACGTCTAATGATTATGGTATGTTGCTCAATTTTCTAAATCAATACGAAGAACAAGATTATGAAGTTCAATGTACATATCCAAATTGTAACCCATGCTATGACTTGGATGGTGATGGATGGATAACGAGCAATGATTTAGGTATGATAATGAATTTTTTAAATCCCTATGAATCGCTAGGTTATGAGGTTCAATGTACACCCCCATGTACCAATTCTTGCTTGGGGGACTTCGATGAAGATGGATGGATAACGACCAATGATCTTGGTATTTTGCTTGTATTATTAAATCAATACGAAGAACAAGGCTATGAAATTAGCCCTAACGATCCTGGTTGGAATTCATGTTATGACTTAGACGGGGATGGATGGATAACGACCAATGATTATGGTATCTTGCTTGTAATTTTGAATCAATACGAAGGACAAGGTTATGAGGTTGAATGTGGTGACCCCAGTATTGTTTATCCTTGATTTAAGCAACCAGTTAATCCTCCAAAAGGGGCAGATAAAATCTGCCCCTTTTTCATTTAATCTGATGTCCGCCTGTTATACCAATTCCTCACCGCGCAATCCACAGCCCCAAATACCCCTGATGCCCCAAGGCCCATCATCAATATCCCCCTCCGCACCATCAAACGTCTTCCCACATCCGCGCAACCCGCGGTTAAAAAACATCAATCATCCACGCAAGTAAGTATCATTTGCGACAACAAAAACGAGCTAATTATTGATCAAAAAGGCGAAAAAATGGTCAAAAAAGCATCAAAAACCATAAAAAAAGCAATTTTTAACCACCAAAACCACCACTACGCGCACCCCAGAGTCGATTTTTACCCCCTAAAAATCCCCCATATCCCGATTATT